>JAEUTM010000384.1 GCA_016788025.1 Bacteroidia bacterium | reverse complement strand
GCAGACAATATTAAAGCTGATTTTTCCGCCATTGTTAAACGCAGTCGCGATGTGGCTGATGGCATGAGCAAAGGGATTCAGTTCCTGATGAAAAAGAACAAGATCGATGTAATTATTGGTACTGCTAAAGTTAAACCTGGTAAAAAAGTTGACGTTACCGGAGCTGACGGAAAGGTAACCACATACAACGGAAGTCATATTATTATCGCTACCGGTGCCAGATCTAAACAACTGCCAAACCTGCCTCAGGATGGTAAAAAGATCATTGGATACCGTGAAGCTATGAACCTTCCGAAACAACCTAAATCATTAGTGGTTGTGGGAAGCGGCGCCATTGGTGTTGAGTTCGCGTATTTTTATGCTACGATGGGTACTAAAGTAACCATTGTTGAGTTTCTACCGAATATTGTTCCGGTTGAAGACGAAGAGGTGAGCAAGCAGTTGGAAAAATCCTTCAAAAAAGTTGGAATTGAAATAATGACCAATGCTTCGGTTGAAAGTGTTGATACAAAAGGCGCTACCTGCAAGGTAAATGTAAAGACAGCCAATGGAAATGTTAGTCTTGATGCCGAGATCGTTTTGTCAGCTGTAGGAATTGAAGCAAACATACAGGGAATTGGGCTGGAAGAAACCGGTATTAAAACGGATAAAGGCAAAATTGTAACCGATAAATTTTATGCAACCAATGTGGCGGGTTATTATGCCATTGGTGATTGTGTGGGAGGACAAGCCCTTGCACACGTTGCCAGCGCGGAAGGAATTACATGTGTGGAAAAGATCAAAGGAATGCATGTTGAACCAATAGACTACAATAACATTCCTGGATGTACATATTGTCAGCCTGAAGTTGCAAGTGTCGGATACACCGAGAAAAAAGCAAAAGAAGCTGGTTACCAGCTTAAAGTTGGGAAGTTTCCGTTCACTGCTTCTGGTAAGGCTAAGGCCGCAGGTTCACCAGACGGATTTGTTAAACTGATTTTTGACGCCAAATACGGTGAATTGTTAGGTGCTCACTTTATCGGTGCTAATGTCACAGAAATGATTGCAGAAGCCGTTGCCATCAGGAAACTCGAAACCACGGGTCATGAACTGATTAAAACGGTGCATCCGCATCCTACCATGAGCGAAGCAATTATGGAAGCAGCTGCGGCAGCCTATGGCGAGGTGATCCATCTCTGATAAAACTCATAAAATATAAAAGCGTCCCTTGCACTGAGCTTGTCGAAGTGGGGACGCTTTTTTGTTTGTGGCCAATCAAAAGAATATCTTTGTAAACCTGCATTAATTGTCAGTCAACATGAAAATCACCTATATCAGCCACGCTACTTTATTGATCGAGGTCGATGGTATTAATATTGTTACCGACCCCTGGGTAAAAGGATCAGTATACTGCAATCAATGGCACTTGTTTCCCAAACCGTTGCATCCTGAAAAGATTATAGACGCTGATATTGTCTTGTATTCTCATGGTCATGAAGATCATCTGCACGCAGAAAGTTTACAAATGATTGATAAAAAAGCGAAGTTGCTTTATCCGTATTCCTGGTATGGTGGAACTACGGAGTTTTTCAAGGAGCTGGGTTTTGGAGATGTTAAGGAGGTAGTGAACGAACAAACTGTATCTGTGGCTCCGGATATAAAAGTAACGTATCTGTCAAATAACCTTGATAACGTAATTATTCTTGAGGTAAAAGGAAAAGTACTGGTAGATATAAACGACGCCCTTCCTTCAGCCTCCCAGGGACTGATTCGTTATTTTATTGATAAGATCAAATCACGTTGGAAAAAGATTGACTATATATTTTCCAGTTATGGCGGAGCGGCTTATTTTCCAAATACGGTACATTTTAAGAACAAAAACGACCTGGAGATTGCAGAAACCAGGGAGTTGTTCTTTGTAAGCAATTTCTGCGATATTGTGGCTGCTCTTAAACCAACTTTTGCAATTCCATATGCAGTGGACTTTGTTTTACTGGATGATCATCAGCGCTGGGTTAACACCGCAAAGTTTCCGCGGGAAGACATAAAAGACTTTTATGAAAAAAGGACTGGAGGAAATACCGGTGTTCAAATCATAGAGGCTTACCCGGAAGATTACTTCCTGGACGATCAGTTTCACAAATGTTCTCCCTATCACAGCAAAAGTACGATCCGCGAACTTATAAGCCGAATTGACGTAGATTACAAAAAAGAAATTGAGGCAAAAAGAAACGAAAAAAATATATCTCCTGATGAACTCGACAGGGTTCTTGAGAAAATAAAATCTCATATCCGCGCGAAGGCTTATATCATTCCGGAGTCGGTTAGAACACACATAAAATTTGCCCTTAAAATTACAAATGCGTCCGGAAATAATATTTTGAACGTGGATTTCCGCAATGGAGACGCAAAATTTGAGATTGCTTCGCAGCCTTCATCAGACGTGGATTTAAGAATTGAGCTGAAAAGCCAGACCATAGAATATGCGATTGACAACGAGTGGGGGGGAGATGCCATTATTATTGGATATGGAGCTGAGATTTTTCTGAATCATGAGGACGCTGTAAAACTGGAATACGAAAACTATTGTGTACGTTTGTTGAGCCGCTATCCCAACACCAAAGAGTATCTGAAAAAAACACCTTATCGCGCGATGAAATACCTGTTAAGTGATGATACCAAAAGACGGAACCTCGTGAATCGTCTGTTTGGCAGGCATGACAAGGTTATTGAATACACTGATCCAAAACTGGGTGACAGGGATTTGTGGCTAAATAAAGGCAAATGCGAAGTTTGCAAAGCCTGTAACATTTAAATCAGATCTGTGTTTAAACTACGACGGGTAACAAGTTCAGAAGCCTATCTGCCATACATTGATGGTCTTCGTTTTTACATTCTTTCCGTTGTTCTGATACATTTTGTTGATTTTTACGAATCGCACACCTTTCCCATTAGAACGAATGAACTTTATCAAAAGCTGAACATCGATTTTTTCTTCGGATTGTCGTCTGATAACGGCATTTTAATGTTCTTTGGAATCAGCGGTTTTATTCTTGGAATGCCTTTTGCGAAAAGCATTTTAAACAACGAACCTAGTCCTTCTTTAAAATCATTTTACCTCAGGCGTCTTACCCGCCTGGAACCCCCGTATTTATTGATTCTTACCGGTCTTTTTATTTTAAATGTATTTGTAATCCACCGCGATACTTTCAGTAACACTCTACCACATTTTTTTGCGTCGTTCTTTTATCTACATAATATAATTTACGAAGCCCATC
>JAEUTM010000296.1 GCA_016788025.1 Bacteroidia bacterium | reverse complement strand
AACACCTTACCTGGTATTTAACGGTTTAAATGAACAGCTTTATGATGGCGTAGATCAGGTTTCCAATACGCTGAGACATTATCGTATGGCTGAATACTTCTACGTGCACTATAAGCCTTATGTAATCCTTGATGGCTTGTGTTTGTGGCGTCGTAATAATGTGCCGGATCACAACACAGTGGATACGGTTTACAGGTTTAAAAAATGGCCGAAGCCCCTGATTAATCCTTCGAAGATAATTTCTAAATCTTCATACGACTCCACAAAAAAATACCTGGTAAAAATCACATTTGAAAGAAGACCTCAACACACACAGGTAAAAGTTTTTTCCCCAGAAAGAACCTTCACGGGGTCAGGCCATTTTGTTAACGACACTGCCTGCTATTTCATTCTCAAACTGTCAGGGCTTAAGGGCAACTCATTCCACCTTCAATGCGATAACCAAGAGGGTTTGATTTCTGAAGTGACGCTTATGGAGTGCAAGTACATTCCTGATTTTACAGTTCAGAAATACCAGTATTATTCGATCAGGAGACTGCCTTATATCTGGGGCACTTACGACAAACTTCTTCCGGAAGAAAAAACACTGTTTGACGGCGCCAGTCAGATCACTGAAAAGGATGCTTTGCCGCCAATTGTAAACTTTCCCGAAACCCTTGACAAGTCCAGCGGTAATACCTTTGTAATTTATTGCTCTAACACTACGAAAAATGTTCAGCGCCTCAATCTCTCTTTTGGGCCCCGCACTGGACACCTATACACTACCACAGAATTTGAAGTTATCCCTTCTGATCGTCCACAGAAATACGCGTTGAGGGTGAGCAGCAACTATAAATGGTATAGCGAGAAAAACTGCAGGGCCTTTATATGGGCTAGTAACGGAGACCCTACCGGTTTAAAAGTCACCGGAGTTAAGATCACAAAAGGCAAATAGTTCCGTTCATTTTGAACTTTTTTAAACAAGTGATCCGATATGGGATTCTTACTGTATCTTTGCCCTTTATTTCAAAAATGAGTCAGTCGAAAACCATAAAAAGCGCCTTGGTATCTGTTTATTATAAGGATAACCTTGAGCCAATAATTAAAAAACTACACAGCCTTGGTGTAAAATTATACAGCACCGGCGGTACTTTATCATTTATTGAAAAGCTTAGGATTCCTGTAACAGCCGTGGATTCCGTGACGACTTATCCCGAGATATTCGGCGGACGTGTAAAAACCCTTCATCCGGCCATATTTGGTGGTATTTTAAACCGAAGAGATAATCCTTCTGACAAAAAAGAAAAACAAGAACATAATATCCCTGACATCGATCTGGTGATTGTTGATTTATACCCCTTTGAAGAAACGGTAGCTTCGGGAGCATCTGCCCAGGACATTATCGAAAAGATAGACATTGGTGGCATTTCTCTGATTCGTGCTGCTGCTAAAAATTTTAATGATGTTGTTATTATTTCTTCAAGGAATGATTACTCTGAACTTCAGCTATTGCTTGAATCAAAGAACGGCGCATCCGATATCGAAGACAGGAAGCGTTTCGCGGCAAAAGCTTTTGCTACTTCGTCGCATTATGATTCAGCCATTTTCAATTACTTCAATCAGAGTGAAAACATCCCGCAATTCAAACAAAGCATACAACAAAGCCAGGTGCTACGATACGGGGAGAATCCACACCAGAAAGGCGTTTTCCATGGCAACCTGGAGGCTATGTTCACCAAATTAAACGGTAAGGAGCTTTCTTATAATAATCTTCTCGACGTTGATGCAGCCGTAAACCTCATTGCCGACTTCTCAGAACCTACTTTCGCGATTTTAAAACATAACAATGCCTGTGGAGTTGCGAGTCGTTCAACGATTCAGCAAGCATACCTGGATGCCCTTGCCGGCGATCCGGTTTCTGCGTTTGGAGGTGTTCTTATTGCGAACCGCAACATCGATATTCTCACTGCAAACGAGATCAACAAGCTTTTCTGTGAAGTGATTATCGCTCCCGGCTACAACGACGACGCTCTTTCTATTCTAAAATCCAAACCAAATCGTATTATTCTTATCCAAAATAAAATCGCTCTCAGTAACACATCTTTCAGAACCCTTCTGAATGGTGTAATAGAGCAGGATAAAGATCTTAAAACAGAAACGGAAGCTGATCTTAAACCGGTTACCAACTCAACACCAAGCGCCAGCGAAATAAAAGATTTGCTGTTTGCAAACAGATTGGTTAAGCATACAAAATCCAACACGATCGTATTGGCCAAGAATGGTCAGCTTCTTGCAAGCGGCACTGGTCAAACATCAAGGGTTGATGCATTAAAACAAGCTATTGCCAAGGCTCAGAATTTTGGGTTTGACCTCAATGGAGCCGTGATGGCCAGCGATGCTTTTTTTCCTTTTCCGGATTGTGTTGAGATTGCGGATAAAGCAGGCATCAAAGCTGTTATTCAACCTGGCGGTTCGATAAAAGATAAAGAAAGTATCGACTATTGCAACGCCCATGGCATGAGCATGGTAATGACCGGCACCCGTCACTTTAAACACTAAGAGGAAAGTTTCACATCACCCTTTTCAGGTTAACTTCTTTCGGTGGACTGATGACAAGTGGAAATTTTTCTACTTTAACAGAGCTGCTGTCTAGTCCAAAAGCCTTTGCTTCACTTAAGCTGAAACGTTTAAGGAAGAAGTATACATTCAGGATTATCTTTTCATGCAGAGGAAGGTCATTCTCGTAGGAAAGGAATTTCTCAAGCACCACAAATTTAAAGTCCCCTATTACGTTGTTCTTGTTAAGTGATTCGTAGCGGCTGGTAATATCCACTTCCCCGTTTGCAACCATATCGGAAACAACCTTTCTGAACATAAGATTTACTCTTGGCGCAATTCTAAAGCCCATTTTGAAATCAACACGAACAATGTCTTCATTTGCAATATGGGTTACTTTATAATCCATTCGATAAGGCTCATCCATCACGTCAACATGCACAAACCAGTATATATCCGCCTTTTTAGGTCTTTTCTGAAGAATAGAATAAATAATTTTTGATTCAATCTCTTTTGGGCTGTTGGCACTGGTCATATAAACCAGGTGAGTTGCGTATTTCTGAATAGAGGGATCGCTGCTTAAATCGCACAACATTGATTTGTAATTGTCCAGCGGCACTAAATCGGTATATCGCTGGCGGATGAGTTTGGCCATATACCAACATCCCATAACCGCTGCCAAAAACAGGGCGATAATGAGAGTTATATAGCCTCCTTTCGGAAACTTCTCAAGAAGCGCGATCAGAAACGTACCCTCAATAACAATGTATGCTAACACGAAAATAGAAACAAACCATTTTGGATATTTCTTCAAACGCATAAAGAAGGCCAGTAATCGCGAAGACATAATCATTCCTAAAATAATTGTGAGGCCATAGGCAGCCTCCATTTGCGAAGCTTCTTTAAAATAAAGAACAATAAACACGCATCCAAAATACAATAACCAGTTAATGGATGTAATATAAAGCTGCCCTTTTAATTCAGTTGGATATTTAATTTTTACTTTCGGCCAGAAATTAAGTCGCATGGCCTCATTTATTAACGTAAAGGATCCGCTAATGAGTGCCTGTGAAGCAACAATAGTGGCAATTGTAGCTATTCCAATTCCAAAAGGTAAAAACCATTCGGGCATAATCGAATAGAACGGATTTGCGCCTTCAAGCTTTTTGCCATCCATAGAAACAAGCCAGGCGGTTTGCCCCATGTAGTTTAGGATAAGCATACTTTTTACAAAGATCCAACTGATCCGGATATTGTTTCGTCCGCAGTGTCCCATGTCTGAATACAAAGCCTCTGCCCCGGTAGTGCAAAGAAAAACAGCGCCCAACAGCCAGAAGCCTCCGGGATGATTGATAAGGAGATTTATTCCGTAATAAGGATTGAAGGCCTTTAAAACTGTCAGATCAAGCATCAACCCTTTTATGCCCACAACACCTAATGTGAGAAACCAAACCAACATCACAGGTCCAAAAAATCTTCCGATAAATTTGGTTCCGAACTGCTGAATGAAAAACAACACCGTAATAATAACCAACACAATTGGAATAGTGTGGATCTGGCTGAATTGCGGCATGAGTTTTAAACCTTCTATTGCTGAAGCTACGGAGATGGGTGGAGTAATAATACCCTCACCTAAAATGCAACAACCTCCTATAATTGCAGGAAAAACGAGCCATTTGCGTTTCGCTTTTTTAATCAGGGTGTATAAAGCAAAAATTCCTCCCTCACCCTTATTGTCTGCTCTTAGCGTGAAAATTACATACTTAATGGTGGTTTGAAAAGTAAGCGTCCATATCACCAGCGACATGGCCCCTATAATGACATCACCATTTACTGGTTTATCCCCCACAACCGCCTTCATCACATAAAGCGGAGAGGTACCTATATCACCATAAATAATTCCAAGTGTAACAAGTAAACTGCCCAGGGTGATTTTCTGAAAATGTCCGTTCGACGAATGATGTCCCATGAATGGGCTTTATGATTAAGCGGGGCAAAATTACTACAAAAACTATTACGTATCTATGTTAAATCTCATATTTTAAACCTTTCAGGCTTCGTGGTCGCGACAATATTCCACCCCGGCTTTGCGTTAAAATTGGTAAAAACGCAAACTTCGAGCCTATTTTTTCATACATTTAAATTCACTTTGAGTGTTAACCTGCGGCGACGGATTTGTGCTTAAAGTTTACGTTGGTCCCATACTATGCAAAGAGCTATACGCAGATTACTGGTCTTTTTTATTCTGGTCTTTTTTGTTCAGGCCAAAGCCACCCATAACAGGGCAGGTGAAATCACTTACAAACGAATAGCTCCTTATACAAAAGTGCTCCCGAACGGCCAGGTAGTGCAGGTGTTTACTTACTCCATTACCATCACCAAGTACACGAATCATGGCGAACTTGTTGCTGACCGTCCCATAGACACTGTTTATTTTGGTGATGGGGAACTGCAGCGCGTTAGAAGAATTAACGGCCCCCTTAACTGTGGTTATTTTAATGGTCCTATTGGATGCGGTGAAATTATTATTTCAGATCCAACTTATACCGTTAAGCTGAATACTTATACGGTAACGCATACCTATAGTGCGCCCGGGAATTATCTTATCCGTACTCTCGATCCAAACAGGAACGCGGGGGTTAAAAACATCCCTAATTCCGACAGTTATCCATTTTATATAGAATCCCTGCTGGTGATTAATTTTTTTACAGGAGCCAATAGCTCTCCTGTTTTTACATTTCGTCCAATTGATAAGGCCTGCATGGGTGTTTGCTTTGAACACAATCCTGGCGCCTATGATCCCGACGGAGATAGCTTGAGTTATGAGCTTACCGATCCAAGGGGTAAAGGCGGGCTTTCGGTTCCCTTTTATACACAACCTTATGCCGCTCCGCCCGGAACAGGAACATTTAAAATCGACCCCATAACGGGTTTACTCAGCTGGTGCGTTCCCGGCCTAGACCCTAACAATGAAATTAATACGGGAATCGGAGAATATAATATGGCTTTTATTGTTTCCGAGTGGCGCAAAAATACTTCCGGCAAGTATGAGAAAATCGGGCATGTTTTACGCGACATGCAGGTGCTCGTTGAAGCCTGCAATAATCGCCCGCCGTCTATTGATGTACCTCCGGACATTTGCATAGAGGCTGGTAAAACTGTGTCTGCCACGCTTGTAGTTCGTGATCCGGACCATGGAGATTTTGTAACCGTGGAGGGCGGAGGTGGTTCTTTTGAAGCAACCGCACCTATCGCAATTTACAGTCCAAAAAGCGGCCATACTTATACGTCAACGGGCAGTAGTTTTAATGTGCTGTATCAATGGGGAACAACCTGTGATCATATTCGTAGTCAGCCATATTACACCACTTTTAAAGTAACTGACGATGGTCACGGCGATATTGCCACAAAACTCTCCGCTTTCAGAACTTTCAAAATTAAAGTTATTCCTCCAAGCGTTAAAAATGTAACTGCGGTGCCAGCAGGTACTACCATGAAAATTGGATGGGATCCTGCTATATGCAATCCAAAAACTAATCCATTAATTTCTTACAAAATATTTCGCAAGGAAGATTGCAGTCCGTATACCCCCGATCCGTGCAATCTGATTTTGCCAGAACAGAGTGGTTATAAATATCTCGACAGTGTAGGCTATAATGTAACCACCTTTACTGACAACAACAGTGGCGATGGCTTGGTAATTGGTCAGGATTATAGTTATGTTGTCGTAGCCCAATATTATGATGGTTCACGGGCCGCATCGAGTGTGCCTATATGCGCGCGCCTCAAGCGAGACGTTCCTGTTATTCTGAATGTAGACGTTAAGTCCACGTCTTCCGGTAACGGTAGTGTTTGGATACGATGGGCAAGACCTCTAAAAACTCCGGGGAATCTTGACACTATGGTCTTTGCCGGTCCCTACCAGTTTAACCTAAAATACAAGTACAAAAACAGCAAAGAGTATAAACAACTTTTCAATATTACCAAACCGTTTTTATCCCAATTGGATACGCAATACACTCATGTTAATGTAAATACGGTCGATAGCGCCCTTGAATACATAGTAGAATTTATTTCTGATAAGGACACCCTTGGCTCTTCACAAAAAGCAGGATCCGTTTTCCTTACCGCAACACCCTCCGACCGAAAAATTAATCTTCAGTGGTCTGCTAAAACACCTTGGATCAATTCAAAGTATACGATCATGCGCAAAGACGCAACTTCAAACGGTTATCAATTACTTGCCAGCACTACTTCTACAACATATGCTGATACAACAAATGTTATCAACGACAGTACTTACTGCTATTATATTATTT
>JAEUTM010000282.1 GCA_016788025.1 Bacteroidia bacterium | reverse complement strand
AACAAGTGTTGAAACATGCCATATGGAAAAGCATGTTTTATGTGTTAAACGTTGCTGTACTCTATAACGGCTTGGTATGGGGGCAAATGGATATAGTGCTAACCTGCTTTATACTATTCAGCTATTATTTTGCTCTTGAACACAAGGTTACATTGTCGATTTTGTTTTTCGTAATAGCCATTAACTTCAAACTCCAGGCCATCATTTTTATTCCGCCTTTAGGATTAATGCTGCTTCCGCAAATGGTGAGAATTTTTTCCTTTCGCGAACTGTTCAAATGGATCACGGTTCCTCTCATATTTCAAATTCTGGTGATTTTGCCATTTTATTTTGCGGGCACTCTGGAGCTTATGTGGCAGGTAATTTTAGGTTCGTTTAAAAAACACGAGTCAATTTCTATAGACGCGTACAATATATGGCACCTGATCTTTCCAAACCTTACCGTTTATGAAGTGGATACTGTAAGAGGGTTTTTGTTAACGCATAAACAATGGGGGCTTCTGTTTTTTTTTATAAGTAGTTTTTTTGCATTGTTACCCTTTTTTAAACTATTGTATAAAGGTTTTAAGTCAGGCAATATGCAGGAGCTCCCTTTAGATAAATCACTTCTCGTTTTTGCGCTTATCCCGCTTTTGTTTTTTTACTGCAATACCGAAATGCATGAGCGTTATGCGCATCCCGGGCTCATCTTTATTATGATTTATTCTATTCGCACAGGTAGACCAATATTGGCTTTCACAGCTTCATGGGCCTAATTTTTTAACCTTGAAAGAGTGTTACATTTTTTACAACTCCCTCATTACGGAACCCTCATTTTTGAACCGATTTTTATATCTTTAATCTGGCTCATAACCATTGTTGGTTTATTTATGAACCTTTACGATATTGGGCCGGCTTTTTCTCTATACAAAAAACATGACAAAAGACTTATCCATAGTAGTCCCGATATTTAACGAAGAGCAAACGATTCCTGAACTTTATGATCGTTTGCAAAAAGCAGCAGCCTTGGTTTCATCAAATTATGAACTCATTTTCGTAAATGATGGAAGTAAGGATAATTCGCTCGACGCTCTGATAAAAATAAGTGAAAAAGACCCCCGCGTTTTTTTTATCAATTTCAGCAGGAATTTCGGGCATCAGATTGCGGTTACAGCTGGTCTGGATGCATGTCTTGGACAGGCAGTTGTTATTATTGATGGAGATTTACAGGATCCACCGGAGCTTATTCCACAACTTTATGCCAAATACAAAGAAGGATTTGAAGTGGTTTACGCCCGAAGAATGGAACGCAAGGGTGAAAGTTTTTTCAAAAAAATTACCGCGAAGTTTTTTTACAGGACTTTAAAAAATATCACGGCTATAGACATCCCTTTAGACACAGGCGATTTCAGGCTGATTGATAAAAAAGTGGTTGATAATCTCAAAAAAATGCAGGAACAGAATAAATTCCTGAGGGGACAAATCGCTTGGCTGGGTTTTAGACAAACGGCTGTGTTTTACGATCGTGATAAACGCAAGTATGGGAAAACCGGGTATCCCTTGAGTAAAATGCTGCGCTTTGCAATGGATGGAATTACCGGGTTTTCAGACAAGCCGCTTTTGTGGGTAAGCCGCCTTGGCTTTGTTATTTCGTTTCTTTCGTTTATAGTCATTCTTTATGCCGTGTATTCGCACTTTATACTCGATAGAACAATTACCGGCTGGACCTCCTTAATTATCAGCTCTATGTTTATTGGAGGGGTTCAGCTTATTTCAGTTGGGGTAATTGGAGAATATATCAGCCGGATCAACAGAAATGTGCTCAAAAGACCCCTTTATATTGTTGAAAAAACCAATATTAAGGACGCTCTGGATAGCTGAGAAACTGGGTTTTTTCGTTGAAAAAGCGTAATTTTACGCCCTTAATATTAAACGTTTCAATGAAAGATATTTTCGAAAAGATTAAAACCAATTTAGGTCCTATTGGAGAGCACGCCAAGGAATCACACGGATATTTTACTTTCCCGAAGCTTTCGGGGGATATCAATCCTCACATGGATTTTCGCGGAAAAAAGTTGCTGAACTGGAGTCTAAATAACTACCTGGGATTAGCAAATCACCCGGAAGTAAGACAGGCGGATATTGACGGCGCAAGTCGTTTTGGTCTTGCAGCGCCAATGGGTGCGCGCATGATGAGCGGGAACACCGATTATCACGAGGAGTTGGAAAAAGGTCTGTCAAAACTCGTTCAGAAAGAAGATACAATTCTCTGCAATTTCGGTTACCAGGCGATGGTTTCTGCAATTGATGCTATCGTTGATCGTCACGATGTTATTGTTTATGATGCTGAGAGCCACGCCTGTATTCTGGACGGTGTTCGTTTGCACATGGGTAAACGTTATGTATTCAAACACAATGATATTGCCGATTTCGAAAAACAAATGGACCGTGCTACCAAACTGGCCAACGAAACTGGCGGTGCTATTCTGGTAATTACAGAGGGCGTATTTGGAATGCGTGGAGACCAGGGAAAATTAAAAGAAATCGTTGCGCTGAAGAAAAAATATAATTTCCGTTTATTTGTTGACGATGCGCACGGAATTGGAACCATGGGCCCGAACGGTGGCGGTACTGGCGAAGCTCAGGGCTGCCAGGACGGTGTAGATATCTATTTCGGCACTTTTGCGAAATCGTTTGCGCTGATTGGTGGATTTATTTCTTCGACGAAAGAAGTAATCACCTACCTGCGTTATAACATGCGTTCACAGATCTTTGCCAAGTCTTTGCCTTTACCTTTGGTAATTGGTTTATTAAAACGTCTTGAACTCCTTAACAAACATCCGGAATACCGTACCAAACTGTGGGACATTGCAAACGCGCTTCAGAAAGGACTTGTGGAGGCTGGTTTTAATATTGGCGATACCAACACTATGGTTACGCCGGTTTATATGAACGGTTCTATTCCGGAAGCAACAAACATGGTAATCGACCTTCGCGAGAATTTCGGAATTTTCTGTTCAATGGTAGTTTATCCGGTAATTCCAAAAGGAATGATCATTTTGCGTTTGATCCCGACAGCTGTTCATACCATGGAAGATGTAAAATATACTATCGAATCTTTCAGTAAAATTAAAGACAAGCTTTACGGCGGCCATTACCAGGCTGATAAAATCCGTGAAGGTTTTGCTCAGAAACTGTAATTCAATTTCATTAAGAAAGATCCCGGTTTATAAAAAGCCGGGATTTTTTATTTAAGCTAGATAATCTCGAGTATTTCGTAGTTTTTTCCGTTGAAAGTAATCTTGTCGCCTTTTCTGCAATTCGTCAAAACACTTCCTATTGGAGAAACAGGAGATATTGCAAATACGGTCTTTCCCTCAAATTCGATCTTGCCAAGAGCCACCGCCAGCAAAAACATTTCCTTATCGGTAACTATTAGTTTTTTGCCTGTTCTCACCATTTGCATGGTTTGATCCGTAATTTCCCGCATCCTAAGGCTGAGCTTTTCTTCCTCCGCCTGCATACGTGCCCTGGCCGTTTCGTGTTTATCACCCACCGAACTTTTGGTTTCTGTTTCCATAGAACGTTTCAGTTCTTCCACATCCTGACCAAGGGTTCTCGCTTTTTCGATTAATTTTTGCTCGCAGAGACGTATCAGCGCTTCTTTAAAGTCCTTCATGCAGCGAATGTAGTTTTAATCCGCGTAACTATTGATAAAATGGGCTTTCCTGTTAAAAATTATC
>JAEUTM010000258.1 GCA_016788025.1 Bacteroidia bacterium | reverse complement strand
TAACTGCTTTATTAAAATATCCGTGAAACACATGACCGTGAAACGTATGAACAACAACCGGAACGCCACTATGAATTGCCGCTAAACGTCCTATTGCACCGGCTTTACTTGCGTGAGTGTGCACAATATCCGGCTTTATTTCACGAATTATTTGCTTTATTTTTTTATAAGCTCGATAATCGTTCAGAGGGTTAATGCTTCTTTTAAGTTCATTGATTATTTTTGGTTGTAAGTTAATGGAGTGCGGAATATAAAGAGAACTTTCTTCGTTTTTTTCTTCCGGGCCGCCAATCAAAAATGTCTCATAATCGTCCTGAAGATATCTGCTCAGATAGGAAACATTGTAAGTAATTCCACCAAGATTAAAACGGTTGATGATACGTAGAACTTTAGGCATATTTATCGTTGTCTAAAGATAAATAACAAATGTTTTTCAGAGCGATTTACCTTTTTCTCTATTTTGTATAATAGTATTGTATGTTAAAAAATAACTATCTTAGTTGCTTTGATTTTGAAAACGCTAAAGTATATTTTTTCGATCGCGCTTCTGTGTTTTTCAGGAGTTTTATTTTCTCAGCAACTCAGATTTAAACACATTACCAGCGAAGACGGCTTAAGTACAAACGACGTAAGAGCGATTATACAGGACGATCTTGGATTTATGTGGTTTGGAACTCAGGATGGCTTGAATAAGTATGATGGGTATCAGGTAAAGATTTTCAAGAACGACCCCTCCAATCCGAACTCGTTGTCAAGTTCCGACATTACGGCACTCGCCCAGGTTAAGCCGAATCTAATACTTATTGGGACACGTGAAGGCCTGAATTTTTTCGATCCAGTAACCGAAAAATTTAGCGCTCTACAAAAAGTTGACCGCAGACTCAACTCCAAAATCAACGTAATATTTAAAGTAGATGAAACCAATGCACTTGTTGGTACCGAGGGTGGACTGTTTATCCTTAACCTGTCAGACAAAACAATCAAAAATCCTTATTTCAAGCTAGAAGATAAGGTAAATGTAAAGTGTATTGAGAAAGTTAACGAGGAAATTTTCATTGGTACTATCGGAAAAGGCCTATGGAGATTGAACAAGAGAAATGCTCTGGAAAAAGTCGAATTTATAATTCCTGATTATATAGATGTAAAGCCTCAGCAACTTGAATCGATTACTCATATTGACAGTTATGGCGGGAAAATGTACCTTGGAACATATGGCTATGGTATTTACAAGGTAGACAGAGCTTTTGAGATCGAATCACGGATTTCGTTTGCCAAAAAAAATGAAAGTTCAGACTATGTAAAGGACTTTGCAATCCGTAACAATAAAATATTTGTGGCTTCGGCATGGGGCCTTGTTGTATACAATCTTCTGAATGATGAGATTAATTTGTATACCAAACATGAGAATCCGCTGGCTCTTAACTCTAATCCTTGTACATGTATCTTCAGTGACAATGAAAATAATTTTTGGATAGGTACTCAGCTTGGCGGGGTAAATATTTCTTTTTTCAGATCCCAGAAATTTCCGAATTCCAATTTCAGCTACGAAACCAATTTTAATAACATTTATGCTTTTTATGAGGATAAGAAGGGCTCGGTCTGGCTCGCAGGGGTTAAAACGCTCGCGGAATTGAACCTTGAAACCGGAGAATCGGTGGAACATGGTAAAATACTTGAAAACGGTACAGCGCTTTGCATCGTCAGGGAATCAGAAAATATTTATTGGATCGGCACCTGGGGTAATGGCATCCTGAGATATGAAAAATCTTCGAGGAAAGCGAAGCAATATCTAGGCGGTGAGCAAGCTGGTGGCACAATTGTATGCATGCGCATTGTGGGCGAAAACCTTTATGCTGGTTCAATCGACGACGGACTATTTAAGATTAACCTGAAATCATACGAAGTAACCCAGTTCACAGAAAAAGATGGACTACCTAATTCCAGCATCAATACAATGTTCCAGGATTCAAAGGGAAATGTGTGGCTTGGCACTACTGATGCCGGAATGGTAAAAATGAAGGGATGGGATGTTAACGGGAAGTTACCAATAGAAAAGAATTACCAAAATAAAGGAAAACTTGGGGAAATTGCTTCCAATATGGTTATGGGGATCAACGAAGATAAATCCGGAAACATATGGGCGGCTACATCTACCGGACTCAGTAAATTACGTCCGGACAATTCGTTTTATAATTTTTACTCAAAAGAAGGCTTATCAAGCACCTATTTGTATTCTATTTTGCGGGACAGTACAGGCAATTTCTGGATGAGTTCCAATTCCGGTATTATTCGTTTTAATCCCCTACAGGCCGAAAAGGAAATTGCCTTCAAAAACTATAATATCAAGGACGGTCTTGTAAACACGGAATACAATATGGGAGCATCGCTCGCCGCTCCTTCCGGAATGATGTACTTCGGAGGTGCTAAAGGTTTCAACGCGTTCCGTCCTTCTGCGATAAAAGATAATCTTCACGCACCTAACTCTTATGTGATTGGTTACCAAAGAGGGGGAAATGACGTGTTAACCGACTCGCTTATTACATATAAAAAATATCTTGAGCTGAACTGGAAGGAAGATTATTTTCAGTTTGAACTGGTAGCAATTGATTATACAGACCCAGCGAAGAATAAATTCAGGTATAAACTGGAGGGATATGATAAGGACTGGTCTGCTCCGACGAATGTGAGATACGTTTCTTATACACAGTTGCCGGGAGGTGATTATACCTTTAAAGTAAAGGCCGCCAATAACGATGGAATCTGGAATGAAAAGCCATTTGAGGTAAAAATCACAGTGGTACCTCCTTTCTGGAAAACAAAAACGTTTTACGCGATTGTTGTATTAACACTTATTGCTCTTGTGTATTTATACACCCAATACCGCACGAGGGCAATGAAACGCGAAAATAAAATTCTTGAAAACAAAGTGGCCGAAAGAACGAAAGAACTGGAGGAAAAGAACAGGGATATTATGGGCAGT
>JAEUTM010000252.1 GCA_016788025.1 Bacteroidia bacterium | reverse complement strand
GATACAAAGGAAAAACAAATTGAAAAGACCTATGTAAAAGAGTTTTTATATCTCCCGGAAGAGATTCAGAATATTGTAAAAATTTCAATAGCCGAAATGTTTGCACGCAAAGTGGATAAAGCTCTAATGGATAAACTGAGCAAACGCAACGAATTTGATAACAGCTATAATAATCCAACCAAAGATCGTCTGAGGCTGGACGGGCCAAGAATGGGTTGTGTATTTTATAGCGGAGATCTGCGTACTAGAATAATGGAGCCCAAGGGAAAAGGTGGTTTCGATGGATATCCGGCCATGTTCCAATTTGGCTACCAGTTTGAAAAACAATATTTAAACGAAGGAAGAGTTCAGGCGCTCTTTGAGTTTATCCCAATGATTACCGGACTTGATCAGGGTTATTTTATACCGAGCATCACTGTGCTTCATGGCGTAAGGAGTAATATTAATGGCTGGGAGTTTGCTTTTGGTCCAACCTTTAATCTTATACCAATGGCCAGGGGATATTACGATGAGAATGGGAACTGGCAATTACAAAGTCACTGGAATAACGAATCATCAAATTCAGGAAAACAAAATCCTTATGAGATTATTGATAGAATGGACAGTCGCGGCGATTACAATTTACACGCCGGATTTATTCTTGCAGCAGGTAGAACGTTTAAATCCGGAAAACTAAATGTACCGGTGAACATTTACGTGGTGCCTGGTCGCGATGGCTGGAAAATTGGCGCGTCGTTCGGTTTTAACGCCAAAAACAGATAATACCCAAAAAGAGGACGGCTCCGGGACCATAACCCAAGAGGTTCCGGAGTTTAAACAGGCATGCGGGCTAAAGGGGTAATTGAAAGATCAGAAAACTGTTTCTCGAGACATTTGTAGAAAGCAGTAATGCCTATCATGGCAGCATTATCGGTGCAGTATTCAAACTTTGGAATATACGTTGAGATCCCAAGCTCTTTCTCCAGTGCTTTAACCTGTTTTCGGAGTTCAGAATTGGCAGAAACGCCGCCTGCAATGGCGAAGTGTTTAATACCAGTTTCTTTTAATGCCCGTTTGGCGTTTTTTAAAAGTACCCTAATGAGGTGATGCTGGTAGGAAGCACAGATATCATTCAGATTATTTTTCACAAAATCCGGATTTTTCTGGATATTGTTTTGAATAAAATAAAGGAACGAGGTTTTAATTCCACTGAAACTATAATCCAAACCAGGAACTTTTGTAAAAGCGAATTCGAAAGCATTTGGATTTCCGGCTTGTGCATACTTATCAATCAATGGACCGCCAGGATACGGTAAGCCAAGAATTTTGGCAGCCTTGTCAAAAGCCTCCCCTACAGCATCGTCAATTGTTTCGCCAAGAATTTCAAAATCCAGGGCACTCTTTACTTTTATCAATTGGGTGTGCCCACCGCTCACCGTTAGGCATAAAAATGGAAAAGAAGGTTTCGGCAACACCGTGTCGGGTTCATCAATAAAATGAGCTAAAACGTGACCCTGCATGTGATTCACTTCGATAAGAGGTACGTTTAGTGCCAGCGAAAGTGATTTTGCGAATGACAGTCCTACCAATAAGCTTCCCATTAAACCTGGTCCCCTGGTAACGGCTACAGCATTGACGTCTTTTAAAGTTAAACCTGCTTTTTTCAGCGCGGCATCCGCCACCGGCACAATATTTTTCTGATGGTCGCGGCTGGCAAGCTCAGGAATAACGCCACCATATTGCTCGTGGATTTTTTGACTGGCAGTAATATTACTCAGCACCATATTAGCCTTGAGAACCGCACAGGACGTATCATCACAGCTACTTTCAATTGCTAATATTACGGTGTTTAAATTTTGCATTTTTTAATCCGTGCGGGCCGGTTTTTCCACTTATCTTTATAGCTAAAGCCTTATGGGACGCAAAGTTACGAGAATATTTCTTAGAACGCTGGGTATTCTTATCCTGGTCCTTTTCGTGCTGACAGGCATCCTCTATTTTGCGGTGCAAAGTCCCAGTTTTCAGACTTGGGCCGGGCAAAAAGCAACCTCCTATCTGAGCGAAGAATTAAAAAGCGAAGTCTATGTTGGGCGGGTGGAACTTGAGTTTTTTACAAAAGTGAACCTGAAAGGCGTGATGATTCGTGATAAGCACAAAGATACGATACTGCATGGGGATGTAATGGTGAATCTTCGCAATTTTGACCTCAGGCATCAGAAAATAACTCTTAAAACTATTGCTTTACATAACATAACTGCCAAGCTCATAAAGTATAACGGAGAAAACGATTTTAACTACCAGTACCTCGTTGACTATTTTGAAAGTGGTAACAAAGACACTACTTCCGGGCAAGGCTGGGATATTAAGT
>JAEUTM010000240.1 GCA_016788025.1 Bacteroidia bacterium | reverse complement strand
AAAGTCTGAATGGAATTAAATCCGGCGAGATAAATGTAGAACTTAAAAAAATGTCAAAAGAAGAAATCAAACATTTTTCTGAAAT
Organism: Bacteroidia bacterium; assembly: GCA_016788025.1. Lineage (GTDB taxonomy): Bacteria > Bacteroidota > Bacteroidia > B-17B0 > Aurantibacillaceae > Aurantibacillus. The sequence continues at coordinate 7,447 of JAEUTM010000240.1, read as the reverse complement.
GAACTTAGGATCAAGGCGAGATCTATTAAGTGAATTCAATTATCAGATTTTTGAGCAGAAGGACATTATAAGAAAACAGAATATCAAAAAAAGAGAAGAAGTAACAAGAAGATTAATGCCTGTTGTGTTTCCTTGTTCAGTCCAACAACAACCAACCCCGTCCTACGAAACGGAAACTGATCCATAGTTGAATTGTTTACACTGAGTGGAACGCAGATAACGCGGATAAATATGATTAAGTGGGGAGAAAAAAACGCAGATTTCACAGATACCGCAGATTTATATTATTGAATTATTATCTGTGTAATCCGCGCTATCTGCGTCAAAGACTCCGATTACGCTCAGCCTGACAGCATAAAAAAACCGGCACAAAGACCGGTTTATATTCTTAAGCTGGAACTTTCATCATCCAGTGATGTTTATCTTCAAGTCGTCCTTTGCGGATCGCTCTTAGGGTTTCATCTACTTTTGGAGAGAATTTTCTTTCCGATACCGGAGGCAAAGCATAATCTTTTCCATTGTGACCGATACCGATGATCTGTGCGATAGTTGCTGCTGTACCACAACCAAAAGCTTCTTTTAAGGTCCCTTTTTCGATGGCTTCAAAAACTTCTTTTATAGAAACCTTTCTTTCTTCTACTTTCATTCCCCAATCTCTTGCAAGAGCTAATACTGAACTCCTGGTCACACCATCAAGGATCGTATCGCTAAGACCGGGTGTGATCAGCGTATCGCCAATCACAAACATCACGTTCATGGTTCCACTTTCCTCAAAATATTGTTGGGTTTCGCTGTCGGTCCAGATTACCTGCTGGTAGCCCTTTTGCTGAGCCAGTTTGGTTGGATATAAACTACGTCCATAATTACCGGCTGCTTTTACAAAGCCTACACCACCGCGAACGGCCCTGTAATAATTTGTTTCAACCAATACTTTTATTGGTTCGCTGTAATATTTTCCGGCAGGACAACAAATGATCACAAATTTATAAGTGTCGCTTATTTTTACGCCAATGGCTTCATCTGTAGAGATAAGGAATGGCCTTATGTAAAGACTTCCCAAATCGCTTGTTGGCACCCAGGCAGAATCTAAACGGAGCAGTTCGATTAAACCGTTCATAAAAAGATCTTCGGGCACTTCTGGCATCGCCATACGTACCGCACTTTTATTAAGACGTTTAAAATTATCCTGTGCTCTGAAAATGGAAACTTCACCTTTATCGTTTTTGTAGGCCTTCATGCCTTCAAAAATAGCCTGACCATAATGAAGTGCGCTCATGGCATAACTCATAGGCACATCACCGTAAGGCATTATTTTGGCATTCTGCCATTTACCGTCGGCATACTCCGCAACCAGCATGTGATCTGCGAAACATTTACCAAAAGGAACGTCATTTATATCTTGTTCCGAAACACGGCTTTTTTTGATCTTTTCGATCTGTATATCAATGGTACTAGTCATAAGACGAGGAGTTAGTTGAGCAAATAACTACATTATTTTTGAATTGGCAAATACTATTTGACATAAAACGGTAATTCTATAGAGGATTTAACATACCTTTCGAAAATTCTCGAAATGCCTATGATTTCAGGGTGTTCAGCAGACTTGAAAGGGCATTTTTCCCGATTTTTTTAGCAGTATCAAGCAATGATTTTAGTGCAGAGCCCTCAATAATTGCAGTTACAAGCCTTGTAACTCCCGTAGTAACAATCTCTTCGGGCAGTTGCTTGAAACGCTCTCCCAGCTCGGCTTCCTGGCGTTTGATACGTTTTATAACCTTGCGTTCTTCACGTTCGAGGTCTTCTATGTTACGAATATTGAGCTCTTTTTTATTCATCGTAATCGCTGTCTGCATCAATCTCAGCCTGAGTTTTCTCAAAGAATACCCGAATTACGGTATTAATCACCCATTTTGAGATAAATTGTTTGTTGATAAGGAGAAATAAAAGAAATAATACCAGGTAAGTTACCGTAAGGGCACCAAAACCGCTTACCAGGCTTCCGGTGACTTGAGAGAGGTAATATCCTAAGGTTAAACTTGCAAAAAGAAGAATAAAAAAGATAAAAATCACAACGACCGCGAGCTTAATTAAAATCGCCGCCAGCTTGCCTGATTTCTCTGCAGCCCTAATGCGCAGAAGCAACAATCTATCCTCTACGTAATTTGTAAGGATGTTGTAAGTATCATTAAAAAAATCGCTTTCGTTTTCCACGGGTATTTACACTTTAGGTCTGGGGATCTTTACTCTCATTGAACTGGTCTGAGTCCTTTGATTCTTCTTTAAAGGCGCTCATATTTTCTTTGAAGTCATTTTTCATTCCATCCATGCCATCCTTAAGATCACTGAGTATTTTTTTCCCCTTTTCGGTGGTAAACAAAGCGGTAACAGCGGCTCCAATAAGAGCTCCAACTGCGGCTGCTAAAAATAACTTTGATTTATTGCTGCTCATAAGGCAGATGTGAAATATTTTAATTAAAATTACTAAATATTAATCGATCTAACAAGCCGCGCTATGAAGCAGGAAGCAGGGGTTTCAGCAAAAATAAACAAGTCGTTTTTTTTATCCGTTATTATTGTTTTTGGGTTACTGCTTCTGTATTCTGTCCACGAGTTTTTTAATGCCTTTCTCGGGAGCATAATGTTCTACGTGATGTTTAAAGGCTGGATGAAGTACCTGGTGAAACGTAAAAAATGGAAGTGTTCATGGGCCGCGATACTGGTGATTGTTGTTTCCTTCCTCATCATCATGCTACCCATTCTTCTATTCTCTAGCTTATTGTTTAACCGGATCTCGGGGATCATTTCGCATCCCGAAGTTATTGATGTTTACATAAACCAATTGCAGACTGCCCTTAATATTGAAATTTTTTCAAAAGAGAATTTACAAAAGATCCAGGCTTACGCCGCTTCGCTGGTTTCTAATGTGCTCAACGCTGGGCTCTCGCTTTTTTCATCTATTGTGATGATGTACTTCCTTCTGTATTTCATGCTTGTGAACTTCGGACGCCTTGAGGCTGCCATCGTTTATTATCTGCCCTTTGATCGCCGGAAAGTTATTCTCTTTGGGGATGAACTGGAAGTTCAAACCTTCAGCAATGTTATCGGCGTTCCCTTAATTGCTGTGATACAGGGTTTGTTATCTTTTGGCGCGTATTATTTTGCCGGCCTGCCCGAGGCTGCCTTCTGGGCCATTCTTACAGGTTTTGCCTCCATCATTCCGATAGTGGGAACGGGAATAATCTGGGTGCCTGCCTGTGCTTATTTATTTATTAACAATCAGACCTGGGGTGGCATTGGGGTGCTTGCCTGGAGCGCTATTGTGATGGGAAGCGCAGACAACGTGATCCGTTTTGTGCTGGCTAAACGCATGGGCGATGTGCATCCTATTGTAACGGTGCTCGGTGTGATCATGGGATTGAATTACATGGGAATTCCCGGGTTGATCTTCGGTCCGTTACTGATCTCGTATTTCCTGATCCTGGTAAAAATCTACTATTCAACTTACCAGATAAATAGTAAACCAAGGAAAAAAGAAGAAGAAGCGACTCTTCACGTTGGCGTACCGTTTATCTACCAGAAAAAATTCAGCCAGAAAAGATCTTCAGGGAAATAATTTATTTTTCGAAGGTCTTCAACTCAACATTGGTCCCGTCAAAAACCGCGTAAGTGTTATAATTGATCCATTCCCCAAGATTAATATACCTGGCTTTTCCATCTACATCCAGGTCTAATGGCAAATGCCGGTGCCCGAAAATAAAGTAGTCTACTTTATGTTCTTTAAGATAATCGCGTGAAAATAAAAACAACCATTCGTTTTCCTGTCCAAGGAATTTTTCATCGCTATCTCCTGTAATCACTCTGCTGCGTTTGCTGCTTTTTTTTGCGATCCAGAAAGCAAGGTTCGGATGTAATCTGCTGAACAACCATTGACACACTTTACTTGCAAAGATCTTGCGCAGGAATTTGTACCAGTGATCCCCTGGTCCTAAGCCGTCACCATGACCAATAAAAAATACTTTATTTGAAAAAGTTCTGGTGATTGGCTGGTGATGAATCTGTACTCCCAACTCCTCAATAAAATAATCTTTCATCCAGAGATCATGATTTCCTACAAAAAAATGCACTGGAATACCGGAGTCGGTAATCTCCGCTATTTTACCGAGCAGCCTGGTAGTGCCCTTTGGAATGGTGTACTTGTATTCGTACCAGAAATCAAACAGGTCTCCTACCAAAAAAATCTCAGCAGCGTCGTGCTTAATGCTGTCGAGCCATTTGCAGACGAGTTTTTCTCGTTTAAGGCTACTTTCGTGAGTCGGAACGCCAAGGTGAAAGTCCGAGGCAAAGTATATTTTTTTAGTGCTCAATTAGAATATTGAATTTTGTAAGATTTTCTTCGGGACTAATTTATGGATATTAAATGTAAAGCGGATGCTGTGTGCAAAATCAACATTGTTTAATTCCAGTGTTTTTTTGATGTCTTCGTTGTAGAAAAGAGGTATGTAGACATCAATAAGATCATTCACTAGTACAATATTCACACCTGCATCCCACAGTATTTTATCATTAAGAAGCGCGCGTCCATCGCAAGTGGCCACATCAGCAAAAAGCCGGACTGGGAATTTATATAATCGCGGGGATTTAAGATTGATCGCCACTAACCATTGCGAAGTTTGACCAAGAGGGGTCCATACTTTCAGGGCTCCGTCTTTATCTACAAACTGCAGAAATCCAAATCCGTTTCTTTCGTTCCGTGCAAAATAATAATTATCGAAGGCATAATCATGCCATCCGTTGTATCCCGAAGCTCTGAATGCATAATACGATCTCTCGGCATCTGATCCCGCAATAAAAGCACCGGCAAACACACGCAGGTCAAATGCATAACGTTTGCTCAGCGTAAACTTATAATTCAATACTGCTGCTACTTTTGCCATCGACGCTGTGTGCTGCATATTAAACTGAAAGGTAAAAGGATCTATTGCTCTGCTATTTGAAAGAACATAATCCAATTGGTTTACAAATGAATAGACATTCTTCTTTACAGGGCCTGCTGATGTAATTGTTGGATAAGAAGCTACATCGATACTATCAGTAAACAGGTTATTGTTCTGGTAAGAAATTGTCTGGCTGACATGGCTCGTTGGTTTTTTGCGAATTACAAATTCTATATATGGAGAGATCCTGTAATAATTCAGATAGAGATTATCGAAGGAGGTTCCAAACTGATCATTTATAAACTTAGTGCTGTAATAATCGTAGGCAAAGGTTTTCGCTTTGGCTCCGATACTGATCACCCGAAAAGCTTTCTTTGGATAAAAATTAAAATTAAACTCGGCGAATCCCACAGGCGTTTTTGTATTAAATGCAAACATCGGCGCCAGCAGGTAGTCAAACTTTTTCTCGTAAATGGAATAATTATGAAAAGCTAAGCCCGCCATGAAGCCATTGTAATAGTTACCTCCCAACAAAGGCATCAGGTTAAGGTTTGTTTTGGATTGGTTCTCAATCGCCGCCGCCAGGTTTAATTTTAAGGGACGCGCGTGTTTAAACAGTCCTTTTGTTTTTATACCATTATTTGCCCTATTGATATCAGGCATTCTGTCGAGCCCATCCACTTTAAAATAATCAACTTCTGCCGGAGGAAAGGTCACTGTCCTTTTCTTTTGGAAGCCATCAAACCATACAAGTCCGGCTGGTTTGCCATTTTTAAATCCATAGACGTTAACAGGTAAAGGTGTCCTGCTTTTGTTTTTTAATTTGATGGTGTAGGTACCGTCTTCGTTTCGCTTTGCACTTTTAATCTTGTAGTCTATTCTTGCCGTGGATTCGAAAAGGTATTTTTGAATGTCCGTAAAATCCCTTCCGGCGTGTTTGCTTAAGATCTTAAATAAATCTGCTGGTTCGGGGTGACTGAAACGATTGATCCTATAATATTCCTGCATCGCCACATCAAAAGCATCACGGCCCATCAGATCCATGATATAATCCATCACCAAAGCAGTTTTACTGTAAACAATGTTTCCGTAATTAGCTTCTGAATATTCCTCTGATTTAAGATTTATAGCCTGGTCCTTTGCTGAGCGGTAAGCTGAATAAAAAGAAAGTTCGTGGTATTTCCAGAGCGGATATTTATTGATACCGAAAAATTTAAAAGTCGTATCTGTTCCGAATAAGCTTCCCAGTTTTTTAGAACGATATTTTTCACGCATGTAGCGCATTTCGTAGAAGGAGTTCATTCCTTCGTCCAGGAAAGGTTTATCGCGTTCGTTGCTGGCAAGAATACCATAAAACCAATTGTGACCTACTTCATGGGTTATCACCATGTCCAGTTCCTCGGCGCTGCCCGCCGGACCGATAACCGTAATGTTAGGATACTCCATGCCGCCACCAGCCATAATACTTCCGTCAACTGCGGTAACACTCCTGTAAGGATAATCGCCTAACATCTGCGAATAAAATACCGTTGCCGAACCGACATAGTTCACCGCTTTCTGCCAGAGTTTTGCATTGGCAGGCGTAAAAAAGGCCCAGGTACTTACGGTTCTTTTGCTCCATGGAACTTCCACGTCGCTTTTCATTACGTAAAAGCGTTTGTCTGCAAACCAGGCAAAATCGTGAACCCAGATCTGAACAAAACGAACGGTTTTATAGGCCCAGGAAGATTTTGGAAAGGAATTATCTCCTTTATGTGTTGAATCCTGGAGCTTCATTCGTGTATCCTCCATTTTTTTATGAAGGAAGTTTTCTTCTTCTCCTGAATCTACACGATCGCCGGTAGCGGCCAGACAGTAATTTTCAGGGAGTGTAATCTTCACATCAAACGTTCCGAACTCGCTGTAAAATTCTCCCTGGTCAAGGTAAGGCATCTGGTGCCAGCCGTCTTTGTCAAACACCGCCGGTTTAGGATACCATTGGGTCATGTAATATGCCTGGTAAGTGTGGCCCATTCTCGAAAATTTAGCATCGGGAATTTTTACATAAAAAGGAGTGGTAATCACAACACTGTCCCCGGGTTTTAAAGCCTGGTTTAAATTTACCTTGCAGATATCAATGTGTTCCGGATCGTAATCCCATTTTAATTTTTCACCATTTACCTTAAAATCAAGACTGTCGATATAACCTCTCTCTTCTGGTTTGGAAAAGAAGAAATCTGTTTTGCCCTGCCATAATAATTGTTTGGCCAAAGCTGTTGAATTATTCTTGTAAGCATTGGGCCAAAGATGAAAATAAATAAAATTGAGCGTGTGCGGAGAATTGTTTACATACGTTATCTTTTCAAATGCAGAAATACTGTGCGTTGAATCGTTCAGGCGAACATCCATCGTGTATGCCAGCCTCTGCTGAAAATACGAATCCTGCGTTTTACCCGCGAAAACGACAAAAAAAAGCGCCAGACTTAAAATGAGGCGCTTATCTTTTTTTAATTTGTTACAGATCATTAATTTAA
>JAEUTM010000139.1 GCA_016788025.1 Bacteroidia bacterium | reverse complement strand
ATCACTGTGTTAAATTCACTGGGGCAATTAGTACGTGACTATCCCGTTGAAACTGAAGTATCCACCATTGATATTACGAACTTGCCAAATGGTGTTTATTTTGTAAGGGTAAACATTAACAACACTGCTACTAAACAGGATAAAATCGTTAAACAGTAAGATTCCCGCGTCCCATTTACGGTAATTTATAAGATTAAAATTCTTTTTAAAATGACCCGAAATATTACCGAAGACAAGGCCCAAAGTCAAAACAAATCTTTTTCGGCCAAATCGCCCTTAAAATGGATTGTGTTGGGCGGAGCCCTTGCTTTAGCTGCGCTGATCTATCTGAAGGATAAAAAGGTGTTTTTAGAAAACGATTCAGCCTCCCCCCTGTTTAATCCGCCTGCGAAAAGTGAACAGCAGTTAGAAAAAGAGAAACAACAAAGCCCCGAAGAAAATAAACTGAAGGAGAAATTTTAGTATCTTATTGCTTCTTGGCTCTTGGTTCTTGAATCTAAAGTATAGACCACATTGTATTCCAGTTCCTCTTTAGAAACAAACTCGTTTTCGAAAGGAATATTCCTCTTAAATCCTATTTTTTCTAATATTCTGCGGGAAGCAGCATTGTCCTTGTTTGTATAAGCATCAATGCACTTTAGTTTCATCACATTAAATCCATAATCAATAATTGGTACCAAAGCTTCAGACATGATGCCACAATTAAAATAATCATAATGTAAACTGTATCCCAGTTCCGCTTTTTCTTTTTCGGGTTCAATATTCCAGAAACAGGCTGAACCAATCAACCTGGAGGTGTTTTCCAGGCTAATGGCCCATAGGATCCCTTCAGAACGCAGCTGCCGTTCCAATTGTTTCCTGATCCAGTCCAACGCGTCTGCTTCGCTTTTTGCAAGCTCGCGCTTTATATACTTATTAATTACCGGGTGCGAGCGTTGTATAAATACTTCCTGCGCATCGTCTTCACGAAGCTCACGTAAATTTAATCGCTCAGTTTCTAAGAAAGGAAATGGGGTAAACTGCAAGTGCAACATACCCCAAAATTATACAGAATACTTTTCTTTCCTAATTTTCAATTTTTGCTATTGGCATTTCATCGGCACTCGGCCCATAGCTTCCGGGAATTGGAATATCAAGCAGTCTCAGGAATACACCTAATTGGGCTCTGTGATGCACGATCTGGCTGAAAGCATGACGAATTGTTTCTCCTTTGGTGGCAACAGTGTAAATTTCATCTCCATTGCGTAAGGTCCAGTTTGGTAAGAGGTCTTTGTCTTTCGCCAGAGATAAACGATCGCGCCCTTCTTTATAGTTTTTCTCGAAATACGCCAGCAATTCCTTGGTATTGTGAATGGGATGAGGATTGTACGGCTCCACCGCGAAATCCAGGCCATCTGTGTTTAAAGCCAGGGCTACCCAGGAAGTTAACTCCGCTATGTGTGTTGTAAGAGATTGGATGTTCATGCTTTTTGGATGTGGCTTCCAGTCGTATTTGCCATCCGGAACACAGGCCAGCATTTTACGTGTTGTTTCAGCTTCCTGGTCCATTTCTTTTAAAAGTAATTCGATTGTAGTCATAATTTTTTATTGGTTAATTGTTTACGGTACAAAACTAGAGTGGCTGGGTGACAACCTTATGGCAGTCACAAATTCAAATTTTCAGAGTGCTTTCGAGTTTAATAAGCAACAGGAAGTTGCTTGAGGTAATCATTCAGTGGGATGTGTTCTGAACGGGTATACGGAACCTCAGTCACTCTCAGATTCTGAATCCTTGACAATTTAAAATCCCGGTATTCATTTCTTAAATGACACCACCCGATCACATGCCAGCTTAACGCGTAAAATATGAGTCCTATGGGTTCGAGCTCTCTTTTCGACTTTTCTTCTTTTTGATTTATATACTCAACCTCCAGTATCCTCTTCAGGGAAATAGCGTTTTGTACTGTAGACAGAAAATCGAGATCGGGGGTAATGCGGGAGGGTAACTGAAGATGTGTAGTACTCTTTAGATTCTCGAGTCGCTGTTTCTGCTCCGGACTTAACACCGCTCTTATTTTATCAAGCGCTTCGGAATAGTTTTTCTTTATCGACTTATCAGAAAAACCGTACACTATGCTCTCTATCAACAACAATGCACTTGCCTCATCGGAAGTAAAAGATACCGGTGGAAGGAAAAAACCGTTTACGATAAAATAGCCTTTGTTTTGCTCAAAACTCACCGGCACCCCCTGCTCAGCAAGTGCCTTTACATCGCGGTAAACTGTCCTTATGCTTATACCAAACTTGTTGGCAATCTTTTCTGCGCTCACATACTTCCTGGATTGTAGTAAGGTAAGAATGCCAAAAAGCCGATCGATCCTATTCATGATATTAAAGGTTCGTAAAAATACCAATTAGAAACCACCACGAAAATAAGTTTCAATGATTTTTGAGATGGTTTCCAGACCACAATTCGCTAATTTTAATTCGTGAAACACAGGTATTTTATGTTGAATAAGCCATACGGCATGGTTTCGCAGTTCAAAAGCACGTATGAGCAACCGCTATTAAAAGATTTGGATTTTATTTTCCCAGAGGGTACAAATGCAGTGGGAAGACTAGATGCAGACAGTGAGGGATTGTTGTTACTTACCACCGATAGTTCGTTAACTAAAAAATTACTGCATCCAGATCGGAAACACAATCGTGAATATCTTGTATGTGTGCAAAGAGTGGTGAGTTCTGATACGCTCGAGCAATTGAACAGCAGTATGGATCTATTGATAAAACGAAAAGGGCTTTATAAAACGTTAAATTCAAAAGTTCAGTTTGCAGACAAACCGGCATTGCTTACCGACATTGGTTATAAGGAGTTAATTCCTCATACCTGGCTGCATTTTTCTCTTACAGAAGGAAAGTTCAGACAGATCCGTAAGATGTGTGCGGCAGTTAATCATAAGTGCAGACGGCTGATAAGAACCAAGATAGAAGATCTTGAGCTTGGTGATCTTGCACCTGGTAAAATAAAAGAGCTCGAACAGACTGAACTGTTCGAGCTGCTTAAACTCAGGGATTAGGTCCGGGTTTGTGTATTATTCTGAGATTATCTTGTAAACTTTTTCACTCTCGTTAACTTTCACTTTTACCAGGTACATGCCTGGGCTTAGAGTCGTATTTGACGAATAATGGAAACTTCCTTCCGCTTGTTTTACAACTTTTTCTTCCACTTGTTTGCCTGTAAGATCAAAAGTCGAGATCGTAATATCCGAAGGAGAATCCAGCGCAACATTTACGTTAAAAGATCCTTTAAATGGATTAGGGAATACTTCAACAAAGGATGTTTTCTCTAACTCATACACTGCAGTGGTAGTCTGGGTTCCGGTAAAAGTAACAACAAGCTCTGCTGCTTTTGTGGGGTCGCTTTCAAAGACTTCTATTTCGCGCACTCCGCTTCCTTTGATAAAGAAAGCAATTGCATTTCCGGATACCCAGCTGTTATTGAAA
>JAEUTM010000127.1 GCA_016788025.1 Bacteroidia bacterium | reverse complement strand
TTAAATTTATTGGGTAATTTCGATATACGGGGTTTTGTGGATGATCGCAATGAAAAGATTGGCAAGAAAATCCGTGATAATGAAATTAAAAAAGTTCCTTTTATGTTGGTAGTTGGAGAGAAAGAAGAAGCAGAAGAAAAGATCGCAGTAAGAAGCCGTGGAAAGGGCGATATTGGTGCCTTTACAATTCCTGATTTCGCCAACTACATAAAAGAATTAATGGAGGCTGACTTTAAACAAAAATCAGAACTCTAAAGTAGAGCGCAGCTCATTTTAGAGTTAAATATAAAACTGAGTCACGGTTTAGGTTACAACCCGGAACCCGAAACTCGAAACAAAGAATAAATAAAGTATAACTAAAAAGCGGAGGTAGCTATTAATCAAAAGAAACCATTTTTCCCGAAACCATTCAACAAACCTGGTTCAACAGGGGCAAAGCCCGGATCCACAGGAACGCCGGGAACAACAACTCCAGCAGGAGAAGATAAACCAGTTTTTAAACAACCTCGCGGTCTTAAAGCCGGATTTAAACGTCCGGGCGTAAAAGAAGAACTGCATCGGGTAAATAATAGAATTACGGCGCAACAGGTTCGTGTTGTTGGTGATGATATTGAAGCAGGAGTTTATCCCATTGCCAAAGCGCAGGAAATGGCGCGTGAATTGGGATTAGACCTTGTAGAAATTGCACCTAATGTGGATCCGCCGGTTTGTAAGATCGTAGATTACGGTAAATTCCTTTACGAACAGAAGAAAAAAGCCAAAGAAATTAAAGCGAAAGCGGCGAAAGTAGTGGTGAAAGATATTCGTTTCGGACCGCACACGGATGATCACGATTTCAACTTCAAAAAGAATCACGCTATTAAGTTCCTTCAGGAAGGTTCAAAAGTGAAAGCTTATGTGTTTTTCAGGGGACGTGAAATTGTGTTTAAGGTACAGGGTGAGATCCTTCTTCTGCGTTTTGCAAATGAACTGGAAGAGTGGGGTAAAGCGGAACAACTTCCAACTCTCGAGGGTAAAAAGATGATTATGCTGATTAGCCCTAAAAAGAAATAAGATCAGAAATTGATACAAAAAAAGGCTGCCCGATTGGAGCAGCCTTTTTTATTTCATCACTCTGAATTACTTCATGTCATTTAAAACATTCGTTGCTTCGTGTACATAAATATCTTTTGCAATGCCTTTAGCCCAGCGTGTTTCCCTGCCTAAGCGTGAGGTGTCAGCGCTGATCTCGGCTTTGTATTCGTCAAGCAAATTGCCACTGAATCCTTTGATATCTTTTCTCAGATCCTCATATTTTTTATTCTGATCCCTCAACTGTTTTTGCTCTGCCCTGAAAGTAGCAAGGTTAAGACTGTATTTTGTGTCGTCTTTTTTAAGTTTGATTTCCTTAGCCTGCTCTTCAATTAAAGCAAATTGAGAGCTGGCACTAACGCGCTTATGGCTGTTCTTAATCACTTTCTGATAATTGATGGTGTTGAATTCCGTATAATCAGCACGCGTGATCTCATCCCATGGCATAGGGTTGTCCAATTCCTTTTCACCCAATTCAAGAAGCGCATATGGGTCAGGGAGAGCAATATCCGGAGTAACACCTTTTAACTGTGTTGAACCACCATTGATCCTGTAAAATTTCTGCTGAGTGATTTTCACTTCTCCAATAGGTTTGATTGTATCAAACTGAGGTAAAAGGAAATTGTCGAGGTTTACAAAAGACTGAACAGTTCCTTTACCAAAGCTGTTTGTTCCAATAATCACACCGCGTTTGTAATCCTGTATGGCAGCTGCAAGAATTTCGCTGGCGCTGGCGCTGCTATGATTAATAAGAATCGTTAACGGTCCATCCCAAACAACATCAGGATTACGATCGTTCATAATGTTCAGTGCAAAATTATCCTGGCCCTTGGATTTATCTACAGGTTCAAATTTTTTACCACGAACCTGCACAACAGGTCCTTTAGGGAAAAATAAGCCAGCCATTTCAACCACTTCCTGAAGTACACCACCGCCGTTATTTCTAACGTCTATAATAAGACCTTTGATATTTTGTTTTTTAAGCTTTTCAATCTCCTTGCGAATGTCTTGTGAACAGCGGCGATTACCCTCGCGAGAAAACGGTGCGTAAAAGGTTGGTAAATAAATATAACCAATCTTGTTTTTATCGTTTTCAAGAAGCACGCTCTTAGCAAAAATGTCATCTATTTCAATAACGTCGCGGATAATCGGAATAACCTTCATACTGTTATCACTCTTCCTCACAGTCAAACGCACCTCGGTCCCCTTTTTGCCTTTAATAAGTTCAATTGCATCCTCCATATCCATATTCGTAATATCAACGGGTTCTGCAGCACCCTGGCCAACCTTAAGAATTTCGTCCCCCTCCTTCAATTCACCTTGTTTGTAACTTGGACTGCCAGGAATGATCTCACTTACTTTAAGAATGCCGTCTTTTTGAGTTAGACGCGCTCCGATTCCTTCAAAATTACCACTCATGCCCTGGTCAAATTTCTTTTTCTCTTTAGGAGCGAAATACTGGGTATGCGGATCGTACACGCCTGTAAATGCATTTGCAAATTCGGCAAAACGATCGCGCGGTGTAATTTTATTTAAACGTTTAAACCAGTCTTCCTGTTCTTTGAGGGTTTTACGACGCGCTTCAACTTCGAGCGAATCGAACGTTTTGATTTTCACTGCTGTATCTTTTTTCTCAGCAGCTTTTTCCTGCTTGTCCATCATTTCGTCCAAACGGTAAAGCACCCGGTACTTCAGCATTTTACGCCATTCCTCTTTCAGCTCCTGATCGTTCTTGGCGTAACTTTTTTTCTTATAATCAGTTTCAAACTCTTCGTTCACGTTATAAGACAAGGGTTTCGACAGAATCTCACGACTCCAGCCTTCTTTTTCCTTAATACGCTTGTTTACAATATCCTGTGTTGCCTGGTAGAAATCGTGTTTTGAATTTGCAATTTCATCGTCGATGTCGTGTTTATATTTTCCAAGAGCATCAATATCACTTTGCAACAAGAACTGTTTGTTAAAACTATTGTTTAAGTACAGATCAAATACTTTTTCACTGAAGGCGTCATCTAATGGCTTGGGATTATAATGTACCTGTTTAAGGCTGTCGTATAACAAATCAAAAATAAGGTCGTTTTTATCGAACGTAAAACGGTAAATAGTAAACGAACACAATAACACCGCACTACCTATAATCCATGAGCGTTTGGTGATGTTTGAAAATCTTCGCATAATGTTAGCATTAATGAGCTTAGACAAATTTAATTTTTTAAATAGCAAAAGCCATTCCATCTGTCACTTATTTTGCCCTTTCCGCACTTAAAACTTGTTTAAATATTGTTAAAAGCCCAATGCCTCAGAAAGGTATATTTAAGCCACGATTAGCCGAATTATGATAGATTTTACGAGAGCACAACTGACACATTTTGTGATACACTTTGTAGGTAACAAAGGACTTGGAGAAGAGCTGACATGCAGCGATAAGATTTTTGAATTTAAAGATGATTTCGTTAAAGAGACGGTATTGCGTTATTTTCTTACGCCGTTCAAAACGGATATTTATCATCATTTCAAGGGCAAGGTTGATGTATCGCTGGCTAGCGTGGCCAATAGTTGCGAAGATATTTTCAATTCGCAAAAAGATTTTTTGAAACAATCAAAACAAATCGCTACGCACTTATACAATCAAAGTATGCATCCGAAAATAAATGGCGGAGAATTTTACGTTTGTTATTTCAAAGACGCAATGCTGGATGGTGAACTCTGCGATGCAATCGGGATGTTTAAAACCGAAAACAAGGAAACCTTCCTAAAGGTTTTTCAACACGTTGACGAATTTGATATTGACTGTGATAATGGTATCAATATCAAGAAACTCGATAAAGGCTGTATAGTGTTTAATACGGATAAGAAAAACGGCTATACGTTGAGTGTTGTGGATACAAATAACCGTGTTGCTGAATGTGCCTTGTATTGGGAAGAGGACTTTTTAAACGCTGCTATTAAGCCAAACGCATATTATCATACGAAGAATTTTATCGATACATCGCGTGGATTTTGCGAAGAGATTCTTACCGAGGCAAACAACGTTGATAAACAGGATCAACGAATGATGCTTAACAAAAGCACTGCCTACTTTAAGGAAAAGGATAAATTTAATATCCAGGATTTTGAGAAGGAGGTATTGGTGCAGCCGGAAATTATTGAAGCATTTACAGATTATCGCAAGGACTTTAATAAACGCATGGATCTTACTGCCATAGACGAGTTTGATGTCTCGCAAACAGCCGTAAAAAAGAATCAAAAATACATGCGTAGTGTAGTGAAATTAGACAAAAACTTTCATGTTTATATTCACGCCAAGCATGATTATGTAGAAAGAGGTTTTGATGAGGAACGCGGACTAAAATATTACAAGTTATTTTACGTAAACGAGGAGTAATTTATTCCGCTTTTCGTTTTACAATTAGGATGAGGTCTTTTTCTTCGATGGGTAAATAACCAAATTCATAACAATACGTGTATTTATGGTTGTTATTGGTGGTTTTTACGTTTGTGCAGTAAGCAAAATTGAATCCCTTGTCAATTAATTTCTGCCGGCTGACAGTTGTTTTTTCGCCTTCGAGGTGATCTTCAAGGATTCTCCTGTTCTTGCGGAGAATATTATTAATGTTACGGATGTAATTGGTACTGTCGCTGTTTTGCTTATTGTTGAAGGAGTTGCGGCAAAGATCGCTGCAGAACTTTTTATCGGTTCTTCCGGAAATGGGTTCACCGCATTCAGGACATTTACGTTTTTCCATACCGAAATATAGAAACTAGGCAATTATCTTCAAAGTGTTTTTTACCAGCCTTGCTTTTTGTTTAGCCTTCAGGATATCATTATCTACAATGGTAGCATGGCCCATTTTACGAAAAGGCTTTGTGGTGAGCTTTCCGTAGAGATGTACATAAACACCGCTAAACTTTAAGATATCTTCCAATCCCTGGTAGATCGCTTCTCCTTCATAACCAAAATCACCAAGTAAGTTCACCATTACCCCCGGTTTTACAATTGCCGGATCTCCCAATGGAAGGTTTAAAATGGCGCGGAGATGCTGTTCAAATTGCGAAGTAACGTTAGCTTCAATGGTGTGATGCCCACTGTTGTGTGGACGGGGAGCCACTTCATTTACCAGTACTTTTCCATCTTTGGTTAAGAAAAGTTCTACGGCAAGAAGACCAACGATACCAAGCTTTTCCGCAACATCGGTAGCAATCTTAATAGCGTCCTTTTCTACCGATTTTTTAATATTCGCCGGACTGAAC
>JAEUTM010000035.1 GCA_016788025.1 Bacteroidia bacterium | reverse complement strand
TCCTGCAACCGGTGTCTTTACTCAAATTGGCAATGCGCTTGCAGGTTCGGACATATACCAGGGCTCACTAAATGCCTTTGACAAGGCCAATCATCGTTATATTTTCATGTCGCCATTCAGAACACTCATTACCCTGGATGCTGTTACAGGCAACGTGGTATCAAGTCCTCAGTTACAAATACCTACGGGGGAAGTATTAATGGGTTTGGTCTTTAATAATAGCGATGGCCAATTATATGGTACTATTGTTAACAGCACACAGTCTAACGGCTGGGTAGTGAGGATAGATCCACAGACAGGTACATTTAGTGGGATAGGTCCCGCTCTTGGTTTTGAGCCCAATGGAAATGCAGCAATTGATGAAACGGATGGTTTATATATGTTGCTTCACACGGGTAACAACGGTTTTAAGATCAGCACAATTGATATCAGTACCGGACAACTCGTTTCAAGTGTAAATCTTACGAATTTACTTCCTCAGGAGAACGCATGTAATCTGGCCTATGACAATACCCGGCGAAAAGCTCTGGCGATCCACTGGAGTCTTTCGAAGGAAGAAGTAGGTATTAATGAGAATACGATCGGATCAGATAAAATATTCCCGGTACCTGCAAAAGACGAGGTGAAAATTTCGGTACCTTCTGAACCGAATGGTGCGATCTATCTTTATGACCTTAGCGGTCGCCAGGTATCGGCTTATGAGACCGATGAAAATGGCAACTGCGTTATCAAAAAAGAAAACCATGCGCCAGGTCTTTACATAGTTAAGGCAATGAAGGGTGGAACGTTAGCCTACCAGGGGAAGATAATTTTCAGCGAGGAATAAAAAAACCTTTCCTACAGCTAATTTAGTCACTGACAATTATAAAGCTGGTATTATTAATTTAACTTTTAACTGTGTTTTCAGAACAATTATTCTTCCGTGTTTTTCATTTTCATTAAGAGAGTGTAGGCGTCTTTTAGGACAAAAGTTTCGCCCTCAACTTTTTTATCGTCGGCAAAAATTATTTGAGTAAAGGCGTTGTCAGTGTTATGGGTATTCACTTCAAGCATTTCAAATTTTTTGTTATCCATTTGTCGGAAAACGTATTGTTTGCCTTCAAACATTACCACGGCTTCGTTAGGAACAACGTGAGCTTCTGTGGTTGATACTTCGGCTTCTGCATTCATAAACATTCCCGGAATAAGCGTTCTGTCGTATTCGAGAAAATGGCAGTGAACCGTTACAGCACGTTCCGAGGATATGTCCTGCCCTATGAGGATTACTTCGCACTTATATTTTTTATGATCGGGGTTGTTATTATAGGCGATAATTTTTTGCCCGATGTACATTTTATTGATATCCTTTTCGAAAACAGTAAGCGCCAGATGAATGTCTTCCGGATTCACCAGTTCGAAGAGGATGTCGGTTGGGTTCACATATTTGCCAATGTTTACTTTTACAGCCGATACGTAGCCATTTATGGGAGATACAATGCTGATGCTTTTTGAAATATTGGTTTCGTTTAAATTGTCGGGATTAATGCCGATGAGTTTCAGTTTTTCAGAAAGGGATTTTACAAGGACTTTCTGAGCGGTGAAATCGGCCTGGACATTTTCAAAGGCTTTATCGCTTGTAGCTTTGCCCTGGTTTAGATCTTTTTGTCGGTTATAGTCTTTCTCACCCGCAGCAAGGTATGCTTTTGCAGTTAAATAGTCCTGCTGGAGCTGAATGTACTGCGGATCTTCCATTACCGCAATCACTTCTCCTTTCACCAGGTGCATGCCTTCAAGTAGTTTTGTGGATCTTAGGTAGCCACCAAGCGGTGCACTGACTGAAACCATATTTTGGGGCGGAACATCAATCTTACCGCTCACTTTTAAAAGGGACGAAATAGCCCTTTTTTCTATTTTACCCGTTTCGATTTTTGTATTCTTTAATTGCGCGTCTGTAAATTCAACAATAGTTTCATTTGTTGTTGCTTCTACTTTGGGTTCTTCGCTTTTGGTGTTGCAGGCCAATAAACCTGCTAATAACAAAGCTGTGATATATTTTGTCATGACTGTTTATTTAAAATTTAAGTAATTGAGTTGAATGATAGATTGATTCAGATCTTTCAGAACTTCGGTGTAATCGCTCTTTATGCTGATGGCGTTATTTATCAGTATCATCCAGTCCTGGTAATTGATACTGCCTTCAGAAAACTGCCTGGTAGCCGTTAAGATGATTGTTTCGGCATTTTTTAGCGCTGAGGCTTCAAAATAATTTACCGACTGTAGGGCCAGTTCATAGCGCTTCATTGCCTGGCGATATTCGTTGTTTAAAGATTGCATAGCAAGTTGATAATTGTTTTCAGAAATCAACTCCAGTGTTCGCGAAGAATTGATTCTTGCTTTTTGAGCTCCAAAAAATAAGGGGATGCCAATGCCTGCATAAAAAGCACTAAAACGAGAAGAGCGTGGATAGAAGATGTTATCAGCGCCCATCCCCTGGATACTCTGGTTACTATAACCGACAATCAGATCGGGTAAGAGTTTTGATTTTTCCAGTTTGGTACTCATAATAGAAACTTGTTTTTGCTGCTGGTACCATTTTAGCTGTGGATGGTTCTCCACGTTGCCCGAAGCAGAGCCTGAAAATTCAAGCTTGGTAATTTCTGCGGCGGGCGTCAATGGTGCATAGCTGTTTAGTAGCAGTTGGAAATGCAGCAAGGCGAGTTCGAGATCATTCCTTACCTGGTTGAGCTGGATCCCGATCTGCCCACGATACGACTCCGCGAT
>JAEUTM010000020.1 GCA_016788025.1 Bacteroidia bacterium | reverse complement strand
ATAACAACATTTTTCCCGGATTTTAACTTAGGAATAATTTCTTTTTCAAAATAAGGAATAACTCTGGCTGCGGTATCCTTTAAGCTTTCACCATTTGGCGGCGGCACGTCATAGCTTCTTCGCCATATTTTTACTTGCTCTTCGCCATATTTTTTAGCCGTTTCTTCTTTGTTAAGACCTTGTAAATCTCCATACATTCTTTCGTTCAATGCCTGGTTATAGGTTGGTTTAACAGGACCGTGTCCTGCTGTTTCCAGGGCAAGATTTAACGTGTTTTGAGCGCGTTTCAAATCGGAAGCATAAGCGTAATCAAATACATAGCCTTTCAGTTTTACACCGGCATTTTTTGCCTCTTCTATACCTTTTGCGCTTAGGTCCACATCCACCCATCCTGTAAATTTATTCTCCAGATTCCAGGTACTCTGACCGTGACGAAATATAATAAGTTGTGCCATAAATTTTAGAGGCACAAATATAGTGTTAAATACCTAAAAATGAGTTTGATTTATGAAAGGAACCGGTCTTAAAATTTCTAAAACGGCTTTAGGTTTTTACCAGGCAAACACAGCGAAAACCAAGCCACGACTCTGGTTTAGTGTAGAGAATATCTTTGCCGGGTCTGCAGCTTTCGATAGGGTGGATCCAGCTTCCGCCTTTACTTATTCCAGGCTCTTGCAACATTTCGGCGACATTACCAAGGCAGTTGAACAAACCGAAACGATTCGATTGATACGAATAAACGGGCGCTATTATGTCAGCATTGCAGGTAGTATCATCTCTTCTAAAGCAATTTAACCGCGGAAGGCCTTTTTTATTTGTTCCGTTAGCAGATAGAATATTGCCGCTGCTATTGCTAATAAGTTCCCATTCTTTTTTGGATGGCAAACGGTATTCTATATTAAGTTCAGATTTATAGACAATTGCATAGTATTCTTTAACCGTTTCAGTTCTCCATTTTGCAAAGGCCATGGCTTGATCATAACTGATACCAACCACCGGATAATCCTTATAGGCCGGATGGCGATAATAGCACTTGACGTATGGTTCGTTAAAGGCAGTAGAGTTTTTCCAAACCAAAGTGTCCGGTAAAGTCTTCAGGTGCTCAGGTGATTGAAACCCATATTTATTGGCAACGGAGCGCTCATATTCTCTCCATGAAAAATTTGAAATCTCAGTCTCATCCGCAAAAAAGTGTTCTGTTATTTGCACCGTACCAGGTGGAATAAATTTTTTGCGTGGTTTAAGATAGAATGAACTTAATAATAGTATTAAAGTAAAAAGGAGAATTGCATGTTTCATATTTCCAGTGCTTTTTTAAAATCCTCCAGGTTGTCTATATTATCTGGCAAAGCCACAACGGGAAAGCGATTATTTTCGTTTTCTACACTTTGTTTAAACTGATTCTTATTACAGAGGTACAGGTTGTTTTTCTTAAAAATGCATATCGTATATTCATTGTCATTATTGTACCGGAAACGAAAAGAATCCTCGGCACCCACCAGGTAAACTGTTTTTTGACTGTGATCCACAAGATATACTACATCGGGGATAATCGGCCGATCATTTTTTTCAGTAAATACAGGCTTAACATTGGTGTTACCTAAGTTTGGTTGCGGACAATCCGAATTGAAAATGCCAAATTTTGATACAGAAAACAGGCGGGTAGCTCGACTTTTGTTATCTAAAGCATTAAAATTCGAAGCAAGTTCGTTTTTTGCCAGGGCATCAGTGCTGGCAACCAATCTGGTTCTTTCCTTTTTTAGTTCTTCTTCTTTTTTCTTTTGTTCCTGAAGGTAAACCCTCTGTTTAGCCTCCATTTCCGCTAGCAGACGCCTTTCATCGCCTTGCTTTTTTTCGGTAAGCGCCTGATATGTGTCGAATTTTTGATTATATATGTTAATTGCCTTCTCGTAATCGTTGCCTTCTAACACTGGGTACACAATGAGTTTTTCTGTCTGATTGCGGTAACTAAGCGTCAGTAAATAATTAGTTCCTTTATCAGGTCCCTGGCTTATTTTTACATCACTCCACGTAATGTCATGAAGTTCTTTGCGATAATTTTTGTTCTCAGGTCCTACTTCGAAAAGTACATTGTTGAACGCCGCTAGTT
The DNA here is from genome assembly GCA_016788025.1 of Bacteroidia bacterium. GTDB lineage: Bacteria > Bacteroidota > Bacteroidia > B-17B0 > Aurantibacillaceae > Aurantibacillus. The sequence continues at coordinate 8,193 of JAEUTM010000020.1, read as the reverse complement.
CCGGGAACTCATCATTGCTTCCGTCTAATTTAAATGAAGGACGCCCTTTGTTTGGTTTTGCAGGTTTTTTTGGTTCTCTATAAACTGGAAGTTTGTCTAGTTTCTCCGTATAAACAGTTTTTACACTGTCTATCTTTTTAGGAAGAATTACTGCAATTTCGTTTTCAAGACGCTGGACTTTTTCCGAAACCATCGATTTATTGGCTGAAAGTCTATGTTCGTTTTTCTGAGAACTAAATATGGGGGCAGCATTATCTTTTTTCAAATAAATCCAATTCCTCGCGAGGGTGTCGAGATAATATTGATTGAAACGGTTTTCAGCGTTCTGGGACGCGAGTTCAATCTCAATGTTTTTGTTTTCTTTGATGAAAATTGGTTCACCGTTCTGACTCCCTTTAATTTCAAACATACCGGCACTTTCAAGATTGTATTTATGTCCGGCACTATCATATGCCATCGGGATGCCACTGACTAAAATATCTCCCAGGTCATGAAATTCACGGTACTCAATGCTTACCTCTCCTACAATATCCTTACCATGTTTGTCGACGAAACTGTTTTGTGGGATACTGATTTTTGAAGAACTCGAATGCATTATTTTTCCACCTTTATTACTATCGATTTTATAGGTGGAGTAGGGAACCTTTAATTTCTGCGAAGGAGCGGAAACAAAAGCTTTTTGAGTATTACTTGATTTTGTAAGTTGATTTTTAGTAGTTAATGTTTCATGCTTTGTATTTGTGCTTTTTGTTTTTATTGCCGAATAGGTAATTGTGCAGATAACTGTTATTCCAACGATAACGGTTGAATAACTTATTTTTTTGTTCTTCCACCAACTTTCATCACCCTGTGCTTTTTTTAAACTCTGCTGTTTGAATCGCTCTACAAGTTCTTTAAAATTTTTTCGCTTTTCAATTTCCTCATCACTTGCCTTAGGACGATCAATATTAAATTTCAGGCTCATACTATAATTTTACTTTATGCAACGATTTTTTTAATTTTTCAATAATCCGATACATTCGAACTTTGGCATTTACTTCCGTAATATCAAGAATTTCAGCAATTTCTTTAAAAGGTCGTTTTTCAAAAAAACGCATTTCAACCATATTTAGATCTTCAGCACTTAGTTCAAGGATAAGATTTTTAATTACTGGAATATATTCCTCAAAGAAGGGCTCTTCTTTTTCTTCACAAATGTGCCTTAAGTCACCAATATCTGCATTAACCGCACGTTTGTTCTTCTGGTTTCGGAACAATTGCATCATTTCATTATGCGCAATGCGGTATAACCAACTCGCAAAGGGAACCCCTTTAAACTGATACTTTTGAAGATTAGTTAATGCCTTTAGAAACACTTGGCCAGTTACGTCAAATGCGCTGTCTTTTGAATCCATCCGTTGATACACGTAATTAAAAATTTGCTTGTAGTACTTGTCGTAAAGGGGGGCAAATCTTTCCGGATCGGTTTTCGCAGCCTCAATGATACTTAACTCCTCATTAAGCTGCTGGTCTGTATGGTGAAAATGGGGGTTGAAGGTCATAAGCGAGTTCAAAATACAACTTATGGAATTATAAGATAAAAACCCATTTCAGGTTACGCCAAAATTTCAAATAACTTTAATATTATAATTAAGTACTTGATAATCAGTTACAAAATTTTCTAAATGATTGAGTGAATCTGCTATTACAATGAGTGAATGTAAGTTTTTGATGAGTGAGCAACAATTAAAGAATGGACTAAAAAACAAATTCCCCGGAATTTTCCAGGGAATTTGGGTAATCTGAGAATCTTTTGTTTAGCGGACCTATCTTAAGACGCTGACATGCCCAACCATATTATGGGTTTTATTAAATACATCGGTAACCTGAGCTTTCCAGGTATAAACGTCCTGTTTTGCGACATTACCTCCACCTTTGGTTTCACCGTCCCAGGTTTTTTCGAAGTCATCGGTTCTGAAGACCACATGACCCCAACGGTCATAGATTTGCATGGAGAATTTAATAATACCGACTCCTTTTGGTCGGAAATCATCATTTAATCCATCCCCATTCGGTGTAAATACGTTCGGTATATAAATCGTAAATGAAGGTTTAATGTCGAGAACTTTAAATAAAGTGTCAATACAGCCAGACTTATTTTTTACGATCTGAACAACCATTGGCTTGGTTCCTTTCAGATTCTTAATATAGTGTGTAAAATTCGGATTGCCGAAGCTGGCCCCATCGCTTACGTAATATTTAATGAATTCTGTGTTTTGAGCTTGATTTATGACATTAATTACTGGTTCGTCCTCGTCTACTTGCTCCGGTTCAACTCTGAAGTCAGCTTTTGGAGCCGGATAAACATTTATATATCCGGGATTATAATGGCGTGTAATACATCCGGCATTGCTTATCAAGGTTAAGTTGATGTCGTAACTTCCAGATTCTGTGTAAAGATTTGTTGGATTATCGTTTTGAGTGGAAGCCGGGTTTCCATTGCCAAAATCCCAGGTAATTGATTTAATGGAGTCTGGGAGTGCTATGGTAGATAAGTTTCTGAAAGACACAGATAAAGGAGGGCAGCCGGATTTTGCAGTGGTTGTATAAGATGCCACAGGCTTAGGATGGGCATTCACTTGTTTTGTGATCTCGTCTACACAGCCATATTCTGTGGTTGTAATCAAACGCACATTATAGTTACCATTTACCTCATATTTATATTCTGGAGTTTTAGATTCTATATCTATAATATTATCTCCGTTAAAATCCCAGGTATTGCTGGTGATTGATCCATCTCCGGAACTAGAAAGATTCGCAAAAGGAGTATTGTCTCCGGCGCAAATGGTTGATACCGTAAAATCAGCAACGGGCGTATTATGGACAATAACACTTTTAATAGTGTCATCCACGCAATTTTTATCTGTAACAGCTATAAGCGTGGTTATAAACACACCGCTGGTCGGATAGGCGTGAGTAGGGGTTTGAAGAGTAGAGGTGTTGCCGGCACCAGCACCAGGATCACCAAAAGTCCAGTTGAATGAACTAATATTGCCGGCGGACAGATTATAAAAATTAGTTGGTTTTCCAATACACACTGCATCGCTGAGGAAGTTCACATAAGGAAGTGGATTGACCGTAACTGTATTTACAACGGTGTTCTTACAGCCAAGCGTAATGTCTGTGGTTGTCAGGTAAACTGAAAACACACCTGCAGCGGTAAATGTATAGATAGGGTTTTCGGCAAAAGAGAGATGAGTGGTATTATTTATACTCCAGGAATAAGTTGGCTGCGAGCCGCTTCCAGGATTACTTTGATTGCTGAATATTGTTGGGCTCTTAAAACAGTTCTCGGTAGCAGTGAAGGATGCAATAGGATTCGCATAGCGGTAAACCGTGTCTACAATACTGTCCTTACATCCAAACGAATTTATAGCCTTTAATTGCACCTGGAATGAAAGTGTAGGGGACGTAGAATAAGTATAACTAGGATTTTGCACCACACTGTTCAATTGATTATTATTATAGAACGACCATGACCAGCCGGTAATACTTGAGGCGTTTGGAGTAGTATTTGTGAAGCTGGTTGGACTACCGGTACATACCGTGTTGCTCACAAACGCAGGCGCGGGCACTGGATTAATTGTGATGATTTTTGTAGCAGTTACACTACAAGTCACCCCTGATTCCGGCTGACTGCTTTCCGTAAGTGACACAGTATATTGTCCTGCATTGGCAAATACGTTTTGTGGATTTTGTTGGGTAGAGGTATTGGCAGTCCCATTAAACAACCAGTAATGGTCCACAATACTGTAAGTGGCAGCAATAGTACTGGTATTCACGAAAGATGTAGCACTTCCTTCACAGAACTGGCTTGCAACAAAGTTTGCAAATGGTTTTGGATAAATTTTTACGATTGCGGTTGTATCCACTCTGCAGCCATTAGATACGGCACTTAACGTTACCGTATAGGTGTTATAACCAGAATAAATATGAGGAACAACGTAAGGCAGAGCTCCGGTTGTATAAGTATTTGCAGGACTTCCATCGCCAAAGGTGACCGTATAGCCAGAGATTGGGTTGTTAGCTCCATTGATGGTTACGTTCGGATAAATTGCTACAGAGTCAAGAACACATGAGCTGTTAATTGGCGTAATTGAAGCTTGTGGATAAGGATGAATCGCTACACTGTTTACACTTGTTTTGGAACACCCTTGGTTGGAGGTAGCAGTAACTGTAACATTGTAAGTAGCATCGTTAGCATAATTGTGTACAGGATTTACAATTCCAACCGTTGGTGTGCCATCGGCGAAGTCCCATACATATGAGTTTATTGTACCCAAAGGTATAGAGCTAGTATTTGTAAACTGAACATTTGCACCAACACAGGCACCAGTGGGGCTGAAAGCAATAGTAGGCAACGGATGAATCGTAATCGTTTGCACGGCAGTAGCAGTGCAGTTATTATTCGATGTAACAAGAAGGGTAGGTGTATACACGCCATGTGCGGCATACGTATGAGTTGGGTTTTGAGTAGTGGAAGAATTATTATCTCCAAAATTCCAATTCCAGTTGGTGATAGTGCTTGGAGCAGCGATCGTTGAGCCTTCAGCAAAATTACTGACAGTATTAAGACAGCCTCCATTTGTAGTGAAGTTCACTGCCGGTAGCGGGAATACCGTGACATTTTTGGTAGATATACCCCAGCACTCGTATTCAGTACTCACAGAATAGGTGACCGGATATGTGCCTGGCGCCACATAAGTATGGCTCGCTGTAGAACTACCACCGGCAAAAGACCCGTCTCCGAAATCCCATACTTGTCCCACAACGATACCTGTAGGAACAGTAGAATTCCCTGTGAACGTTGTAGGTCCGTTGAAACACATTAAGCTTGTTGTATTAAATGTAAGCGTTGGTATAGGGTGAACATCAACAGATTTACTGACTGATGCCGTACAACCCATATCACTGATTGCAGCAAAGGTCGCAATATAAGTTATACCAGATCCATATATATGCGGAGGAATAGTTGGTGTTGTACCACCTCCCGTAAACGAATCGCCATAGCTATAGGTGTAGGAAGTTATGCTATTAGGAAGTCCTGTTATGCTTGGGATGGAGGCAGCTGTTGTGAACGTAGCAGGCACATTCTGACAAAAAGCTTGTGTCGACAAACTGATTACAGGCAACGGATGAATGGTAAGTGTAACCGCAGCAGTGTTTACGCAAGTGTGATTCGTTTGCGCAATTAGGCTCACAGTATATATACCATATGTCGGGAATGTAAAACTTGGATTAGCCAATGTGCTTGACCCAACGCCGCCGAAATTCCAAGTATAATTAGTTATAGCACTGGACCCTATGTTGGCAACTGTAGAATTGGCAGATGAAAAAGTAAAATCCCGGGTACAATTTGTTGCCGGGCTAAGTGGCCCTATATCAGCATAAGGATTAGGATAGACAGTAACTGTATTAGGGAAGGTGGCGGTACAGTTAAGATTACTAACGATTGTAACCTGCATTGGATAAAATCCAGGACCCGGGTATTGGTGGGTTGGGTTTTGCAGCGTTGAAGTATTTGCAGCTCCTGAACCAGGATCACCAAAGTCCCACAAATAACTTGTAACTGTTCCACTTACCGGAGTTGTAGTTACACCGAAAATAGCACTTTCGCAATTGTCAACCCGGTTAAAATTCACAAGAGGCAGAGGGAACACAGTTATGTATTGAACGGCTGTATCTGGGCAACCCTGGTTGGAAACCCCAATTAGTTTTACAGTATAACTTCCTGTACTTGGAAAATTATGAATTGGATTGTTCGCGGTCGTAGTAGTGGTTCCGCTTGACCCAATAAAACTCCATGTATGAGTGAAGGAAGAGCCGAACGCTATATTCGAATTGTTTGTGAAAGTGAAGTTCGTTGGTGTACAAGCGTTGATCGACCCTGTTGTGAATGCCATATTTGGCGAGGGTAAAATGGAAATAACCTCTGTGTGGGTAGCAGAGCAATTATGATTTGTGACAGCTGTAAATGTTACGGTATAACTGCCAGCAGTTGTATAAGTATGTACTGGATTAGCAGAATTTGAGAATCCTCCGTCACCAAAATTCCACGAGAAGCCTGCTAAAGTTCCGGTAGGCACGGTTGCCGAGGATGAAGGAGCGAAAGAGGTTCCGTTGGCATCACATAAAGCCGAAGGCGCAAAGCTGACCGTTGGTGGGGGGAAAATGCCTAAAGTCCCCGTAGCAGAAGACGTGCAGCCCTGGTTACTTGTAGCAGAAAGATTCACACTGTAGGTGCCAGGTATGTTATAGGTAAAGGTTGGATTTGTGGCGTTAGACACTGATCCCGTGCCAATAAAGTTCCAGGTATAGGAATTAATAGTGCCGACAGGTATCGTTGATGTGTTGGAAAATTGAATCGACGTGGCGACACAGTTTGAAGGCGGTGAAAAAGAAATATTAGGGGGTGGATGTATAGTGATAAATTGTGTTAATGAATCCATGCAACCACGATTTGTCGTAGTTCTTAACATGACTGCGTAGGTACCCGGGTTTGCATAATTATGGGTTGGTGTAAACGAAGTTGCCGAACTTTGAGTTATACCGTCGCCGAAATCCCATTTATAAGATGTAATATAGTCAACGTTGTTACTTATGCTAATAAAATTATCAAACGTATATTGCGTTGCACAAGGACCTGCTGAACTTGGAGTAAAGGAAATGCTGGCGTATCCGTGTTGAGTCAATGTATGCGTAAATGTTGGTCCAGGACAGCCCGGTATAAGTAAAGTAGTACAGGTGTACACTCCAGGTAAACTCGCAAGAATACACTGGTTTGAATCATTTGTCACGCCGGGACCGTTCCATGTAAACACTGAAAAACCTGCCGGAGCACACATAGGATAAGGCACCCCAACACAGGTTGTATCTGACTGAGACGTTACAAAATTAGTACACAAACCATCGATATAAGCATATGCAAAGTGCCCCGTTTGTTTACAGTCGTAAACTGTAAAACGAAGAGTTACATTCTGACCAATATTAGGGGTAAGGTCTATTGCAACGTTTGTCCATGTCTTGTATATCACATTCGAATTGTTCGGCGATTGAATAAACCCCGGTACTCCACTTCCAGCGGACACCTGGTAAAAGGTACAATTAACAGGGTTGCCAAGGGTATCAATAATCTCACTTGTAAAACGCGGCTGATCTGCCAGTGAGTGTCCCCCGTCATTCAACACTACCGCGTAACGGTAGGTGAAGTTAGCATTTGCAGGAGTTACAAAAAAGGTTTGTTCGATTCGATCTGCAAAGCCACCTGTGGCACTGCTACCTACGCGCGCGGAAAAGCTACCACCGCCGGGATAAACACGAGGAAATCCTCCAAAAGGATCGGTTCCGCCAGTTACAATTGCGATATCGATAGGTGTTTGAGTAGTGCTACAACAGCCGATTGTAGGGTTGTATAATGGATTGTATCCTCTTAAAAGTGTCCACCCATTGAATGTGCCACTTTCAAAGTCGATGTTCACGCAGGGGCCCGCATTAATTGTATTTTGACTGTATTTACCGGAGGAGTTTTGTGAAGACTGAGTATTATTTATCGGAACCCAAATAAGATTATCATCATGTTCGTGCTCTTCTTTTATATACCCCTTTTCCCTAAGATATTCGTTTCTTTTTCCTTCAACAAACTCATCTTTTTCCGCAGGCGTGTAATTGTTCTTTTCAGCATAGGCGCCCCAATACGAGAAATTAAATCCCGTAGTGTCCTTCTGTATCGGGAATTTTTTTACCTGAGACGCTAAAGGTAAAATAATCAACAGGTTAAGTACAAGTATAAAGTAATTCTTCGATCCCATTCTTAAAGTCCTTTTTCGTTCAAAGAGTCTTGTTTTAAAATCATAAAAGAGAGTCTAAATATACTAAAAAATGAGGTGTAAAGACCTGGTGGCCGTATAATTTACCTCGTTTTTGAGTTTAATTAATCTTCTAACTTTCTTTTATTTGATCCCGTAACTTTTTGATGTTATTGCATGTGTTTACGGACAGAGACTTAAAAGGTTTTTAACAAGTTATTCAATTTAGACGAAAGTGGATTTTAAACCCGCTAAAATCTGATTGACACTAAGGTTTTGATGGGAGATATGACAGAATTTGCAAAAAACTACCCGAAGTTTACCAGAATTGTAAATTTGTACTGAAATC
>JAEUTM010000016.1 GCA_016788025.1 Bacteroidia bacterium | reverse complement strand
CTAAAATAATTCCGGAATAGTGCCGTATTTTATCTTCGTGGTTGATGTTTGTTTCCTTTAACAACATTTTGCCGGCAAGGCCGATATTCGTTAACGGAGTTTTAAACTCGTGCGTCATGTTGTTCAGAAAATCAGTTGTATGTTCTGAAATTTCCTTTTCTTTTATGAGTGAGAGTGTTGTGCGCCAGAACATAAAAATTACTACCACGATGAGCAATACAGAGGCGATAAAAGGTATACCCATTTCTTCCATAAGAAATTGTTCGCGATCAGGAAAAATCAATTTTAGTTCCAGTGGTCCGCTTGAAATTTGATTTCCCGGAAGATCATTCGGTGCAATACACGTTGCATATGCGTTTGGTGTGTAAGGGCTCAATCCGGCGATAGGGTTCCCTTCATCTTTCGTCGCGGATTCCGACCCTTCCATGCTATGTATACGGTGCACTTCAAAATAATAGTCGATGTGAATATTATAAAGTGCCATGTAATGATGAAACAAAGAATCCACTTTTCGGGTTCCTTCATTATCCGCCGAAGTCTGGATACTTCTGCAGGCAGCGGAATCGGAGCTAATAGCATCTGCGGTGCGAGACAGGATTATCTTAGCGGTTTCATTAAAAAGATCTTCCTTTATTTTAGCTGTTTGGTAAATCCAGTTAACCTGGATGATCAATACAATGATCAGGGCCAGCGAAGAAACGCCAATAAAAATATAATTTTTGTTCAGCTTCATTCAGCTATACTAAGATACACCCTTTCGGGGAGCTTTTCATTTTTTGTCTTTAACAGCTTTCACGGCCATTACGTATTGCCATACCGCTGTTTTTTGAGCCTCATCCAGGTGAGCCCTCATAGCCATGTCAGTCATGATCTGGTTCCATTCCATTTCGGTATATTGATAGATATTCTTGGCCTCATGGCAGTCCCTGCATTGTCCCTGGTAAATGCCGTAACCGCGTTTTAAAGTCTCGAGGTTTACATCATTGTATTTTGGTTTAATTGCATTTAGTTCTTCATCACCCGGCATGTACACTCCGTTTGCTGGTTTTGCAGCCATAACGGGTCCAGCCATGGGTGCACTTGCCGTTTGAGGTGATGAAGAATCCGATTCTTGTGTTGATGCCACACTTTTTTTATGATGAGTGCATGCTACTAAGACGATTGACGTTAGTATGATCGAGCTGAGGCTAATTGATTTCATAGTTCTGTGATGATTCAAAAATACTGTTTAATGAAAGTGATGTCACAACATTAACAAGTCGTTAACAAGCCGATAACTGGTCGGTAACAACTATCTAAAACCCTTACATATAATTTAGCTTTATAAAACCAAAGCACATGAAAACTTCTTCCAAAAAACTACTGGCTTTTGCACTCTTTATTGCAGGATTAACATCCTTAACTTTTTTAAAAGCCGAACATAAGCCCGAAAAAAAAGAAATGTTGGAAAAATCCACGAAAAACAAATCGGTTGATCCGGTTTTACTGGAAAAAGTGAAAGCTGGTTATAAATTTTATTCTCCATGCATCAATTACTCGGGACAACTGGCTAAAAACGAAGGCTGTTAAAGCAACATGATCAGATATATTATTGTAATTCCCTTTTTGTTTTTTATTTCCTGCGAAGCACAAAAAGAACCGGAACTGAGTAAATTAAGGTATAAAGATAGTTTAGGTGTTAAGTACGTGGATGTATGGGGGGACTCTGAGAACGAGCCGCCAAGAAAGGTATACGGTCCGAAGATTCCTGTTGAACTGCAGGTTAGTGAATATATCCGCCGCATATTTGAGGACAGCCGGGGTGATTTGTGGTTTGGTACAAACGGCGAAGGACTTTACCGTTATTCACAAGGTAAGCTGTTGCGTTATGGAGACATTGTAGGTTTTGTTGGAAGCGCTGTGAGAGCAATTGCAGAGGACAAAAAAGGAAATCTTTGGATCGCCACAAGCAGTGGTCTCTGCAAAATTGAAAAAGAAAGCCTGGATCATCCTTGCTTTAATAATACCTGTATTCATAGACATGAGGTCGAGAAGGAATTTCGTGAACATGCGAGCACAATTTCCAAACTGTTCTATTTCTACGGACGTAATGAGGGTCTCGTAAATATTGATCTTTGGTGCCTTTTGGTGGATAGGAATGACGAAATCTGGATAGGTAGCGCGGGAGGCGCTTATCGTATGACAGGAAATGAATTCAAAGCTTTTGAGATTCCGGCCGCAGATCTTAAAAAGTACCCCAATGCTTTTCCGGAACCGAAACTAATTAATCATATTCTACAGGACAGGCTGGGTAACATCTGGTTTGCCTCAAACGGTAATGGCATCTATCGTTACGATTGGCAGAGTCTTGAAAATATTTCCGAGAAGGATGGCCTTAGCAATAATGTTGTACAATCCATTTTGGAGGATAAAAACGGCTCACTATGGTTCAGTACACGTTTTGGCGGTCTAAGCAGGTTTTCGGAAGGACAGTTTACTACATTCCGCTTTCATTTGCCGGTGCCTTCGGGGCTCAGTACAAATTTTATCTGGCTGGGATTGGAAGATCATAAATGCGATTCGCCTTGGGGAATATGGTTTGCAACAGTGGGCGGCGGAATTTATTATTTTAATGGTGAAGAGTTTATTCATTACGGAAAAAAGCAGGGCTTAGACAATTTATTCATCCAAAGTCTCTGCAGAGATAGCAAGGGAAATCTATGGGTTGGTTCCTCAGGCGGGCTATACAGATTGGAAGGAAAGAACTTTATTAATATTACAAAACAGGGCCCCTGGAAATAACCTACTTCTCTTCAATCTTAAACTCTACTCTCCTATTCAATTGTTTCCCCTGTTCGCTTGTGTTGTCCGCCACAGGATGTTCGCTTCCAAAACCTTCATAAGAAATCCGTGAACTGTTAATACCCCTGAATATTAAATGTTCAGCAACCGCTTTTGCTCTTTCGAATGAGAGTTTTTTATTTGCTTTTTCATTTCCTGAATTATCCGTATGTCCGAATATTTTAATACGCCAAGCTGGATTCTCAGCCAGAGCATTCGCTATTGCATCAAGTTCGGGATATGATGAAGGCAAAAAAATTGATTCGTTCGCGAGAAATAAAACATTCTTCATAACGAGCATCGTTCCCGGAGAAATTTCCTTTGTGATTATTTCCGTCACCGAATCTGCTTCTTCTGCGATGTCTTCTGGTTGAAAAATTTCTTCCAGGCTCACGTCGTCTACATAATAATACGCATCTCTTGAATCGTTCTGATTAATCCGGGTTCTCATCTCCTTAGGTGCTTTAAAACCAGTTTCTTTTAATTCATTTATTTCAAAACTACCGATCAACAGATGCGTCTCACCACCCATTGCCTTATAAAGAATTTCACATAGGTGCCATTCTTCCACCTCGTCACCAATTTCAGATCCAACTTTTATATACATAGGCTCCAGATCCGTAATTACATCGGAAGAGGCATAGTTTAATTTAGTTTTTGTAAAACAAACTCCTAATTGATCCACATAAGCCCTTGAATAGTCAGCAAGACTCAGGTACATCTGGAAGCGATACACCATGTTTTTCTTGAGCGGTTCTGACAAATAGGTTTGTAGATATTCGCGATAGTCGCCGTGCGAATGTGCAAACAAACCTCCGTAACAGGTACCTGAATGCGCTTGCTGATTTCCCATTGCATTAAGGGGAACATCCACAAACGAATAGGCTTTGTCTGTTTGGTATTTTGTTTTACGGTCGCATTTACAAAAAAGATCCGACGTACCACCACTTGGTCTACTCCAGGAAGAGGAAGCATTAATGGCGGAAAATTCCGTAGGTACAAATTTATTTTTTTCAAAACCCGGATCGGGTACAAGATTTTGAGCCCTGTTGAAGTTAAAATAAAAAACACCAATGATAAGGGTAAGTAAAGTTTGTTTCATTCAGAAACATATAATACCCGATCAAAAAAAAGTTACAAATACTAATAAATTGTATATTAGTCATGAGTGCACACCATCCAGGATAAATCTCGTGTTTTTGGCCTTGATATTTTGAGGGCAGCAGCCATTACCTATGTAATGTTCTCGCACGGTTACATCTATTCCGGAAAGGTCATTAATTATTCTTATTATCGCTGGCTTACCTTCGATGGGGTTGGTTTATTCTTTGTACTCAGCGGTTTCCTGATAGGAGGGATTCTTATCCGCGAAATTGAAAAGGGTGATTTTAGCCTAAATAAACTCGAAAACTTTTGGATGCGTCGCTGGCTCAGAACAATTCCAGCTTATTTTGCAGTGCTTACTTTTTTAATTGGCTGCTACTATATTAGTCACAAAGAACTGCCACCGGTTTGGTACAAATATTATCTGTTTATTCAGAATTTTTCTTCTCCTCATCCTTTATTCTTTGGAGAAGCCTGGAGTCTCTCCGTTGAGGAATGGTTTTACCTTCTGGTACCAGCCTCGTTGTTTTTTACCCTGAAACTTCCTTTCAGAAAAAAGTGGATTATACTTGGGATGATTTTTTTAGTGCTCCTTCTTGTTACCTGCTTTAGAATCTACAAAGTGGAACACCGCGATTATTTCGCGGAAGGAAACCTGGGGAACGAGATTCTGAAAGTTGTAATTACCAGGATGGACGCTATCATGTACGGTGTATTTGGAGCCTGGTTGAGTTATTATTTTCCAAAAGATTTCTATAGATATAAAACCATGTTGTTCTTCATTGGAATATTAACGCTGATCGGCTGTAATATTCTTTTTTCGGATTTTTTTCTGACGCGCGTTCAATACAGTCTGGCTCCTATAGCCACGGTTTGTCTGCTTCCATTTTTAAACAGTGTAAAAGAAGGGAGAGGTTGGATCTTCAGGGTAGTAACGTTTATCAGTATTATTTCATATTCCATGTATCTTACCAATCACATGATTGTGCAACGGGGAATAATGCCTTTTGTAATACGCGGAATGGATTTTCAGCCGGACAGTTCTTTACACAACATCCTGGCATTGATCGTTTTCTGGTTACTTACTCTTGTGACTGCCTACATTTTACACAGACTTATAGAAAAACCCTTCATGGAACTAAGGAAAAAGTTAAAATAGCTCAGCTGTCTTTAATCTGCGCAGCGCGTTCCAACCCTTTTACAATTGCATTTTTTCAAGAGTGGTTAATGAGATATTAAGAATCTTATTTTTTGTTTCGTCCCCAGGCAATGAACAGAGCCAGGAAAACTACAAAAATATTAAATCCAATTTGCGATCCCTCACCTCTTAAAATATGG
>JAEUTM010000010.1 GCA_016788025.1 Bacteroidia bacterium | reverse complement strand
ATGGCTGAAAGTGGTAAAAAGTGGTAAAAAAGTGCTTATTTTTGCTAAAACCTTTAAAATCAAGCCATGACGGGCCTAATTGGAGAATACGACTGTAAAGTGGACGCAAAGGGGCGTTTCATGTTTCCTGTTGACCTCCGGAAACAGCTTGAAGCCATTTTTGAAAAGGGTTTTGTGATCAACAGAAACCTTCATCAGAAATGTTTGGTTCTTTACCCAATGAGTGAGTGGGAAAAACTCAACAAAAAATTAAGCAAGCTTAACCGTCTCATAAAATCCAACGATGTGTTCGTAAGAAAATTTACCGGTGGCGCTACAAATGTTGAGGCCGACAATTCGGGTCGTTTGCTTCTTCCAAAATCGCTAACTGATTATGCGGACATAAAAGCTGATCTGAAAGTACTGGGTAGTAATAACGTCATCGAGCTCTGGGATAAAAAATTATATGAAGACTTCCTGAACCAGGATATCAATATCGAGAAACTGGCTGAGGATGTTTTGGGTGGACTAAATTTTAATGATATGGGTGATGAGTAACTCTTATCACACTTCCGTTCTTTTACAAGCTTGTATTGATCAACTCAACATTCAACCTTCGGGTGTGTATGTAGATCTGACTTTTGGTGGCGGCGGACATTCTGCGCTTATCTTGAAGCATCTTGGTCCGGAAGGGAAACTATTTGCTTTCGATCAGGATGAGGATGCGCAGAGAAATGTTTTAAAGGATCCGCGCTTCACTTTGATTCCGCAAAATTTCAGGCATCTTAAAAATTATCTGCGATTGTATGGAGTTACAAAGGTTCAGGGAATTCTTGGTGATCTTGGCGTTTCATCACACCAGTTTGACGAAGCTTCACGTGGATTTTCTATTCGTTTTGATGCAGAGTTAGACATGCGGATGAATCGGAATAATCCTCTGAGTGCAAAAAGCATTGTGAATGGATACGATGCAAAACAACTACTCTACATATTTAAAGAGTACGGAGAAATTCACAACGCCGGAAAGCTGGTGAATTCCATTATCAACGCACGGGGACAGCAGGAGATTCAAAGTACCGAAGATCTTAAAGCAGCGATTAAGTCCTGCACACCAAAATTCGAAGAGCATAAGTATCTGGCTAAAGTATTTCAGGCATTACGCATAGAAGTGAACCAGGAGATAGAAGCCCTGAAAGAATGCTTGACGCAAAGTGTTGAGTTGTTGGAAAAAGGCGGGCGATTGGTAGTAATCTCTTATCACAGCCTGGAAGACAGATTAGTGAAGAATGTGATAAGATCCGGAAATGTTGAGGGGAAAGAAGAGAAAGACATTATATATGGAACAGGTACTAAGATTTTTAAAAATCTAACCTCAAAGCCAATTCTTCCGGACGAAGAAGAAATAAAGATCAATACAAGAGCAAGAAGCGCAAAGTTAAGAGTGGGGGAGAGGTTATAGGAAAGATGCAAGAGTCAAGAACCAAGACAAACTCGAAATAAATAATAGATAACACGAAACAATAAAATTGGCAAACAAATTCAGGGACATACCAAAAGCTGAGCCTCAGGAAGAAAAATTAACTGCCGAGGAAATTGAGTCAAAGGTTCAGAAGCCGCAGAAACCCCGCAAAAAGGGAGTCCTGGCAAAAGGATTGTCTTCTGTATTCAGCGGTACGTTTTTAACCAACGAAAAAACTCTAAAGCATTTACCTTTTATACTTTTCCTTGCGTTGATTGCGATTTTCTATATCGCAAACGGTTATTACGCCGACGACAAGATCAGAGAATTCAATAAAATTTCCAATCAACTGAAAGAACTGCGCTCAGAATACATTTCTACAAAGAGCGAACTGATGTTTGCAAGTAAACAAAGTGAGGTGGCCAAATCTGCCGAAAGGATGGGCCTGATGGAACCTGTGGTGCCTCCAGTTAAAATAGAAGTAGACAGCGCGCAATTGTATAAACCATCAGGTGAAATTGGAAAATAAAAAGAACATATTATCCCGCACCTATCTCGTTTACATTTTTATGTGCCTGTTTGCGCTTGGCATTCTTTATCGTATCTGTGTGATTCAATTCATGGAAGGTCAGCTCTGGCGCGAAAAGGCGGAGGCTTTTACCACCAAAGTGGAGGACATGGAAGCCGTACGTGGAAATATTTTCGACGCAAACGGTGCATTGCTCGCCACCTCACTTCCATATTACGAAGTAGCGGTAGACATAAATGCTCCAAGCATCACTGATAAGTTCTTTAAAGCGAACCGCGACTCTCTGGCTCTTTGTTTAAGTGAACTGTTCCATGATAAGGGACCAAGAGAATACTTAAGAATTCTAAATAAAGCACGTAAGGAAAATGATCGGTATGTTCTTTTGAAACGTAATGTATCGTACAAAGATCTTCAGAAGCTAAAAACGTTTCCAATTTTTCGTAAAGGCAAGCGCGGTGGACTCGTAACGCTTCAGACAAATCGCCGCGAACGTCCATTCCAAATGCTCGCTGGCCGTACCATCGGAATGTCCCGCATGGGAATTAAACCCGTTGGTCTTGAAGGAGCTTTTGACTCGGTTCTCATGGGGGTGAGCGGAAAACGTTTGATGCAAAAAATTGCGGGAGATGTTTGGCGACCAATTAATGATGAAAATGAGGTGGAACCAAAAGATGGAAGCGACTTATACACCACTATTGATATCAACTTGCAGGACGTGGCAACACACGCCTTACTTAAAACGTTAATGAAGAATGATGCTTCTCATGGTTGTGCGGTGTTGATGGAAGTAAAAACCGGTGAAATAAAGGCGATTGCAAATCTTACCCGCAATAAAGGCGATTCTGTTTCTTACAGTGAAAGTTTTAATTACGCGATTGGCTATCCCACGGAACCAGGATCAACATTTAAGCTTGCTTCCATGTTAGCTGTAATAGATGATTTTGGCGTAAGTCTTGACGAAAAAGTGAATGTTGGAAATGGGGAAGTAACGTTTTATGATAAAACGATCAGAGATGCGCATGCTCCAAAATCTCCGGTGTTAACCGTACAGGAAGTGTTCGAAACGTCGTCAAACTCGGGAACCGCAAAACTGATCACAAAGTACTATTCGAAAAATCCTCAACAGTTTGCGGATAAGTTGAATTCTTTTCACCTAAATAAAAAGTTAGGATTGTCCATTCCTGGTGAGGGCATTCCAAGAATTCCGCAAACTAAAACAAAATACTGGTCAGGAGTTACATTGCCTCAGTTGAGTTATGGATATGAAAGTTTGATCACTCCACTACAGACACTCACTTTGTATAATGCAGTTGCAAACGATGGCCGTATGGTAAAACCTCGTTTCGTGAAGGAAATCAGGAGAAACGGTATTATCGTTCAAAAATTTGAAACTGAAGTTCTGATTGAACAAATTGTAAAAAAGGAAACAATACGTAAAGCCAAACGACTGCTTGAAGGAGTGGTTGCGAACGGTTCTGGGAAACCATTAAACATTACCGCATTTAAAGTTGGTGGAAAAACAGGAACCGCGCAGATAGCAATAAACGGAAGTTATGGCAGGGCAGGAGAACGAAGTTACCAGGCATCTTTTGCGGGATATTTCCCTGCGGATAATCCACTGTACACGTGTATCGTGGTGATTAATTCACCAAGCAATGGTGTATATTATGGAGCAGCCGTTGCAGGTCCTGTATTTAAAGAGATCGCAGAAAAGGTTTATTCATCTAGTCTTAATTGTATTGAAGCGGTGAATAATCGTACGAACCTGATCACCAAGGCGCCGGAAGTGATTACTGCTAAATCCGAAGAGTTGATAGGTGTCGCTCAGGCGTTTTCACTCCCTGTAAAAGTTGTTGAATCAGAAAAATATATCCGCAGAGACAAACGCGATTCTACTAAATGGCGTTTTGACGAATTAAACCTGGAAGCTCAGTTGAAGAGAGGTGTCATGCCAAATCTTTCGGGACTCAGTGCCAAAGACGCGCTTTATTTATTAGAGAACAATGGATTTTATGTAAGGCTCCAGGGCTTTGGTACTGTGAAAAAACAGAGCCTTGAAGCAGGACAAAAATTTAGCAGAGGTAATAAAATAACACTGACTCTTGGGTAGATATAGAATCAAGAATCAAGAATCAGGAAGCAAGAGCCAGGAAGCAAGACAAAAAACATAAATTGAAACTGTTAAGCGACATATTATACAAAGTAAGACTTGAGGAAGTTGTGGGCTCAACGCACATGGCTATCTCTTCTGTTGCTTTTGACTCTCGCAAAGTAAAAAAAGATTCTTTGTTTGTGGCTACTCGTGGCACGGCTTCCGATGGACATCATTACATTGAATTGGCCATTGAAGCAGGTGCAATCGCAATTTTGTGTGAAGAATTCCCGGAGTCAAAAAAAGAAAATATAACGTATGTGAAAGTTGCGGACTCGGCTTATTCACTCGGAATTATCGCCTGCAATTTTTACGACAATCCTTCCGGGAAATTAAAGCTGGTTGGAATTACCGGAACCAACGGAAAAACAACAACCGTTACACTGCTTTTTAATCTGTTCAGGTCGCTTGGTTACTCGAGTGGCTTGCTGTCTACTGTTCAAAACAAAATCAACACAACCGTTATTCCTTCAACGCATACCACACCTGACAGTCTCGCATTAAATGAGCTTTTAGCGATGATGGTGGAACAGGAATGTGAATATGTTTTTATGGAGGTAAGTTCCCACTCTGTTGTACAGCACAGAATTTCCGGACTAACCTTCGCCGGCGCTGTTTTCACAAATATCACGCACGATCATCTCGACTACCATAAAACTTTTGAGGAGTACATTAAAGCAAAAAAAGGATTTTTTGATCAGTTACCGTCTACTGCTTTCGCACTAGTAAATAAAGATGATAAGAACGGAATTGTAATGCTGCAAAATACAAAAGCGCAGCGATATACATATGCTCTGAAGAACGTTGCCGATTATAAATGCAGGATCATTGAGAATCACCTTGCGGGCTTATTTTTAAATGTGGATGGACAAGATATCTGGGTAAAACTTATAGGAACATTTAACGCGTACAATGTTCTTGCGGTTTATGCCACGGCTGTTCTTTTGAAACAAGACAAAACCAATGTCCTGACAGCTCTTAGCAATCTGAATTCTGTTGAAGGGCGTTTTCAGTATGTAAAATCAGAAAACGGCATTATTGGAATAGTTGACTACGCGCACACCCCGGATGCTTTAAAAAATGTATTGGAGACCATTAAAGATATCCGCAATGGAAATGAGCAAGTGATCACTCTGGTAGGTTGTGGTGGAGATCGCGATTCGGCTAAACGTCCGGTTATGGCAGCCATCGCCTGTGAGTACAGCAACAAAGTTATTTTAACCTCAGATAATCCAAGGAGCGAAGATCCCGAAGCAATTCTCGACCAGATGCAAAAAGGAGTGAATCCGAATAACATGAAAAAGACACTTCGGATCACAGATCGGAAAGAGGCCATTCGTACAGCATGTTCTCTCAGCAATAAGGGAGATATAATCCTGATTGCCGGCAAGGGACATGAAAAGTACCAGGAAATCAAAGGTGTGAAACATCATTTTGATGACATGGAAATTTTAAGAGAAACAATTAAAGAGTTAGGCATATAATGCTTTATTATTTATTTACATACTTAGACAAAGCCGTCGATTTTCCGGGTGCAGGAGTGTTTAATTACATTTCCTTCCGGGCGGCAATGGCACTGATTACTTCGCTCATCATTTCATTGCTGTTTGGTAAACGCATCATCGAATTTATCCGCCGCAAACAAATCGGTGAAACCATTCGCGAACTAGGACTTGAAGGACAAAGTCAGAAAAAGGGTACTCCAACAATGGGTGGTTTGATTATCATTGGAGCCATCATTATCCCAACGCTTTTATTTGCAAAAATTCACAACGTTTACATCATCCTGATGTTGATCACGACCGTATGGCTTGGTGCAATTGGTTTCCTTGATGACTACATCAAAGTATTTAAAAAAGACAAGGAAGGACTAAAAGGAAAATTTAAGGTGATAGGTCAGGTGGGCATTGGACTTATTATAGGGTGCGTATTGTATTTCCATCCGGATGTTGTTGTAAAAGAAAGAATTTCGGGTAGCAAAACAGATATCATTTCAATTTCGCAAGGCACTGAAAAGATTGTAACTCCGCCAAAATATGCAGATGTCCCCACCAAGACCCTTAAGACAACTATTCCTTTTTCGAAAAACAATGAGCTCGATTACGGAAAATTTATTTCATGGTTGTGTGATGATTGTTTGAAATACGGCTGGATCATTTTTATCCCGGTGGTAATACTCATAGTTGTTGCAATTTCAAATGGAGCAAACATTACGGATGGCATTGATGGTTTAGCAGCAGGCACAAGTGCAATTATTGGCGTGGTTCTTGGAATTCTGGCTTACGTTTCTGGTAATACGGTTTTTGCGGATTACTTAAACATTATGTACATCCCGAATTCAGGAGAACTCGTGGTATTTATTGCGGCCTTCATTGGTGGTTGTATAGGATTCCTTTGGTACAATTCGTTCCCGGCCCAGGTTTTTATGGGAGATACGGGAAGCCTTGCTATTGGTGGGATTATCGCAGTATATGCCATTGCTATTCGTAAAGAATTACTCCTTCCAATATTATGTGGCGTGTTCGTGGTAGAAAATCTTTCAGTAGTGTTACAGGTTTATTATTTCAAATACCAACGCAAAAAGCACGGCCTGGAGTTTGCACAAGCGAATCGTTTATTTAGAATGGCTCCGCTGCATCATCATTATCAAAAGGTAGGATTCCATGAATCAAAAATTGTAATGCGATTTTTTATTATTGGAATTGCACTGGCAGTACTAACGTTTGTGACCTTGAAATTAAGATAGTGGGAAAGAGACTAGTGATATTGGGTAGCGGCGAAAGCGGTGTGGGTACAGCGATTCTGGCCAGACAAAAAGGATTTGAAGTATTTGTAAGCGACAAGTCACTGATAAAAGAAAAGTATAAACAACAATTAATAGACGAACAGATCCTCTTTGAAGAAGGAATGCATACAGAAGAAAAAATACTGAATGCTGACGAGGTGGTAAAAAGCCCGGGGATTCCGGATAAGGTAGAACTAGTCCAGAAGCTGAAGGCGAAATCCATTCCGGTGATCTCTGAAATTGAGTTCGCCGGGCGTTACACTTCTGCAAAAAAAATCTGTATTACAGGATCTAACGGTAAAACCACCACTACAATGCTCACCTATCACATTCTTAAGAAAGCCGGCTATAATGTTGGTTTGGGCGGGAATGTGGGTAAGAGTTTTGCCCTGCAGGTAGCTCGTGAAAATTTTGACTATTACGTTTTAGAGTTGAGTAGTTTTCAATTGGACGGCATGTTTGAGTTCACCGCCGATGTTGCCGTTCTTCTTAACATCACGCCTGACCACCTCGACAGGTATGAATATAAATTTGAAAATTATGTCGCTTCAAAATTCCGCATAACTCAAAACCAAAGTAACAAGAACCATTTTGTGTATAATGTTGATGATCCTGTGATTACAGGATATATGCAGGAACACAAAATAAACGCAACACTCGTTCCTTTCAGCATCAAACAACCAATTGATGGAGATGGTGCGTACTTAACCGAAAACCAAATAACCCTTAATTATAAACAAAACCAAAATCCCTTAATTATGACAATCGAAGAATTAGCATTACAAGGTAAACACAACGTTTACAACAGTATGGCAGCTTCACTAGCCACACGCATCGTGGATGTTCGCAAAGAGATCATCCGTGAAAGTTTACAGGATTTTCAGAATGTAGAACATCGCCTGGAATTCGTTGCATCTATCAATGGTATTGAATTTATCAATGATTCAAAAGCTACAAACGTTAACTCAACCTGGTATGCGCTTGAGAGCATGGAGAAACCAGTGGTTTGGATTTGCGGCGGCCAGGACAAAGGCAACGACTATAACGAACTTTTGGATCTTGTAAAAGCCCGTGTTAAAGCTATCGTATGTTTGGGTAAGGACAATAAAAAAATTGTTTCTGCTTTTAAAAATGTGGTAGACCTCATTGTTGAAACAGATAACGCAGCGGATGCCGTTGCCGCTTCTTACAAAATTGGTAAGAAAGGTGATGTGGTGTTATTATCGCCTGCTTGTGCAAGTTTTGATCTGTTCCAGAACTACGAAGATCGCGGGATGCAGTTCAAAGCAGCAGTAAGAGCGCTTTAATATTTTTCAATTTTTAGAAATAAAACCATGAAGCTTTTTAACTATTTAAAAGGGGATAAGGTGATATGGGCAGTGATGTTCTTCCTGTCGCTATTATCTGTTTTGGTAGTTTACAGTGCCGTTGTTACCCTCGCTCATAAATTTAAGCAAGGTAATTCGGAATACTATCTGATGAGACAGCTTGTCATAATTGCATTGGGTTTTGGTATAGCATATCTGTTTCATAGAATAAAGTACACCGTTTTCAGCAAGGTGTCGCAAATTGGTTTTGTTTTGTCGATTCCTCTTTTGATTTACACGTTATTAAAGGGTGTAAGCGCAGGGGATGCATCCCGTTGGCTTGAGATTCCAGGTCTTGGTTTAACGATCCAGTCTTCAGAAATTGCCAAGCTTATGCTCCTTATTTATGTTGCACGCGTTCTAACAATAAGAAGCGGTGAACTGCAGGACCTTCGTTCAGTAGGTAAACACTTGCTTATACCCATAGGTTTGGTTTGCATGCTTATCCTTCCAGCCAACTTTTCAACTGCAGCTTTATTGTTCTTTAATTGTATACTTCTCATGTTTATGGGTGGAATCAACATTAAGATCATCCTGAAAATTTTCGGTATCTGTCTGCTTGTTGCAACGATTTTCTTTTCCTGGGTTTGGCTCGCACCCGACACAATTCCTGGCGGCCGCGGTCCCACATGGAAATCACGTATCGAAAATTTCTCGCGCGGAGATAGTAAAAGCAACTACCAGAGCGAACAGGCAAAAATAGCCATCGCTACCGGAGGTGTTATTGGTAAAGGACCAGGAAACAGCACACAGCGCGCGTTTCTACCTCAAGCCTCTTCTGATTTCATCTATGCCATCATAATCGAAGAATATGGATTGCTAAGTGGTCTTATTTTGCTGTTTTTATACATGATTCTTTTGTTTAGAGGGATTAGGATCATGAGGGACAATGAAAAACCGTTCGGAGGTTTTGTAGCCATCGGTTTGACCTTTAGTCTCGTGTTTCAGGCTTTAGTAAATATGGCGGTAGCCGTAAACTTATTTCCCGTAACGGGTCAGCCACTACCATTAATCAGTTGGGGTGGGACTTCGATCTGGTTTACTATGATAGCACTGGGAATTATTCTGAGTGTGAGCCGCGCTAACGAAGATAAAGGAGAGGAGAAGCTTGAAACCGCTTAAGATCATATTGAGTGGCGGGGGCACCGGCGGGCATATTTTTCCTGCGGTAGCAATTGCAAACGAAATTAAGAAACTAGTTCCTCATGCTGAGATTTTGTTTGTGGGAGCCCTCGGCAAAATGGAAATGGAAAAAGTTCCGGCAGCAGGTTATAAAATAATTGGAATTCCAATCGCCGGTTTACAAAGAAGGTTTACACTGGCTAATTTAAAACTCCCCGTTCTTATTCTCAGAAGTATGATGAAAACAAGAAACATCATCAAAGAGTTTCAGCCCAATGTAGTGGTAGGAACAGGAGGATATGCGAGCGGACCGTTATTAAGAGCAGCTACGTCAAAAGCGATTCCGGTCTTAATACAGGAACAGAATTCATACGCCGGAATTACAAATAAACTATTGTCGAAAAAAGCCGCAAAGATCTGCGTGGCATATGAGGGAATGGAGAAATTCTTTCCCAAACAAAAAATACTCTTAACGGGAAACCCGGTTCGGCAGGATTTGAAAGATGTGCGTAGTAAAAGGGAAGAGGCTCAGAGCTTTTTTAAATTAGATCCTTCAAAAAAAACGATATTGGTCATCGGCGGAAGTCAGGGTGCAAGAGTCATAAACGAATCGATTGGCGCCGGACTACAAAAGATCAATCAGGCTAATGCTCAGTTAATCTGGCAAACCGGTAAGGCATATCACCCAAAAGCACTCGAACAAACAGCCACACATAACGATAAAGCAATCTACGCTCTGGATTTTATTGCACGAATGGACCTTGCTTATGCAGCCGCCGACATTGTTATTTCGCGGGCTGGAGCAAGTTCAGTGTCTGAACTTTGTAATATTGGAATGCCCTGCATTCTGGTTCCCTCGCCAAACGTTGCGGAAGATCATCAGACCAAGAATGCGATGGCGCTGGTAAACAAGGAGGCTGCCATACTGGTGAGAGACGCAGATGCACATGCACTGCTTATCAGTGCAGCCCTTGATTTGATTGCCGATGTAAATAAACAGGTTGTGCTAAGCAATAATATCAGTAAAATGGCATACCACAACTCAGCATCCGTTATTGCCCTGGAAGTATTGAAACTGGCAGACTATTCCTTA
>JAEUTM010000060.1 GCA_016788025.1 Bacteroidia bacterium | reverse complement strand
CATTCACTGCAGGAAAATGATACAGGGCCTCAGTAACTGCCTTTGTAAAGAAGCTCATGAAACCAATATTCGTACCATATACTTCTTTGAACTTGTCTTTGTATTTCGCTCTGATCGCATAAATTTCAGTCATGTCAACCTCATTGAAGGTTGTAAGCATAGCCGTTTCATTTTTAACCGAAACCAGACGTTTGGCAACCGTTTTACGAAGAGAAGTCATTTTAGTTCTCTCTCTTTCTCTTCCTCCCTGCCAGCTGTTGCTTAACACTTTGCTTACGGTAGGCAACCCATTTGAAAGTGCCGCGAGTACATCTTGTTTTGTAATTCTTCCGTCTTTGCCAGTGCCGTTTAACTGAGATGATGAAATATTATTCTCAGCCATTAATTTCCCCGCGGCGGGACTTGGTGTTCCGCTGGCATATGTCTGTTTACTGCCAACTGCTGACTGCTGACTCGCAACGGAATCCTGTTTAACCGGAGCAACTTCCTTCTTCGGTTCTTCTTTCTTAGCTTCTGTTTTAGCAGGCTCTGCTTTTGGTGTTTCTTTCTTTGCCTCAGGTTTAAAAGATGTATCTATTTTTACAACTACTTGCCCAACTTTAACCGTGTCGCCTTCTGCTGCAAGGAGCTCAATTTTTCCAGCCTCCTCGGCATTAAGGGTAAGCGTAGCCTTATCAGAGTCGATCTCTGCAAGTACTTCGTCTTTTTCCACAACATCTCCGGTTTGTTTCACCCAACGGGCAATAATCACTTCAGTAATAGACTCTCCGGGACTAGGAACTTTTAATTCTACAATTGCCATAATTTAATTTAGATTTTGAGATTTTAGATTTAAGAGTTCAGTTCTTAAATCCTATTTCTAATTTCTTACTTCTATTTATTTAACCAATACTTTCGCGAAGATTCCAACCATAATCTCTTCACTTTCTTCAGCGTGACGTTTCGAGAATCCAGTAGCAGGACTAGCCGCTTCATCTCGTCCAAAATATTTTAGGTTCAGAGAGCGCAGATTTTTATCTACGAACCTCCATGGACCCATATTTTCGGCTTCTTCCTGTACAAAAAGATAGTCTTTTGCCCCTTTATACTTTTCAAGAATGGCGTCTACCTGTTTTTTAGGGAAAGGATACAACTGCTCCAAACGCACCACTGCAAGATCGGTAGCTCCTTCTTTTTCCCGGCGCTCAATCAGATCGTAGTATATTTTACCGGAACAGAAGGCAAGGCGCGTAACCTTTTTGGCATCAGCTGCAGGGTCGTCGATTACTTCTTTAAAACCTCCTGTAGTAAAATCCTTCAGGCTACTCACACAGCTTGGATAACGCAACAATTTTTTCGGTGTGAAACAAATCAGTGGTTTCCTGAACGTCCGCTTTAATTGGCGACGAAGCACGTGAAACTGTTGAGCTGGTGTAGTTGCATTTACAACCTGCATGTTATTCTCGGCGCACATCTGAAGAAAACGCTCTATCCTGCCGCTGGAGTGTTCAGGCCCCTGGCCTTCATAACCATGTGGCAATAAAACAACCAGACCATTCATCCTTCGCCATTTGTATTCTGAAGAGGATAAATACTGGTCGATGATAATCTGCGCACCGTTGAAGAAATCACCGAACTGCGCTTCCCAGATAGTTAATGCATTGGGCGATGCATACGCGTACCCATATTCAAAACCGAGAACTGCATACTCGCTCAAAAGAGAATTGTAAATATGAAGTTGTTCTGGTGCACCGATATTGTTTAAAGGGATGTATTCTTCTTCGCTATCTTCTACTTTTACTACCGCGTGGCGATGAGAGAAGGTTCCCCTTTCCACGTCCTGGCCACTGAAACGAACCCTGTGGCCTTCAGTCATGAGTGAAGCGTATGCGATTAGTTCTCCCATTGCCCAATCATAAGCATCCGCTTTGATCATATTCTGGCGGTCTGCAAACAAACGTTCAATTTTATTAAAGAACTTTTTGTCCTTTGGAAGTTCTGTTGTTTTTTTTGCAAGATCAAGAAACAATTTTTCAGGAATTGCTGTATCAGGGGACTTGTCGAAAGAATCCGCACCAGCCATTTGCACTCCCTGCCAAGGACCCTGGAGGTAAGAATTCATCTTTGCTTTTTCTTCCTTACGTGCGGCTTCAAGATTCTTTTCTAACTCATCCTTGTATTTCTTTTCAATGGCGTTTATCTCTTCAGCGGTAAAACTTCCCTCTTCAATTAGTTTCTTAGAATAAATTTCTTTTGGATTCGGATGTTTTGCAATTTCCCTATACAATAAAGGCTGGGTAAAACGTGGTTCATCCCCTTCATTGTGCCCGTACTTGCGGTAACATAAAATATCAATAAATACATCCTTCCTGAAGTTAAGGCGAAATTCCATAGCCATTTTGGCAACAAGTGTCAGGGCCTCCACATCATCACCATTTACATGGAATACAGGAGCCTTGGTAACCTTTGCAACGTCGGTGCAATATGTACTTGAGCGTGCGTCTCTGTAGTTCGTTGTAAAACCAACCTGGTTGTTGATCACAAAGTGAATGGTACCCCCAACCTTGTATGCATCGAGGTGAGCCATCTGAACAACTTCATAAACAATTCCCTGTCCTGCTATCGCAGCGTCTCCATGCACAACAATAGGACAAACTTTTCTGTGATTACCGTTATGGCGGGTATCCATTTTAGCACGGGTAATGCCTTCAACTACCGGCGCCACAGTTTCAAGATGCGAAGGATTTGGTGTAAGCGATATGTGCACTTTTTTTCCGGACTCACTGGTTACGTCGTTGCTATAACCCATATGATACTTCACGTCACCGTCAAATAATCCGTCTTCACTAGGACGTCCCTCAAATTCTGTAAAGATATCTTTAGTGGGTTTATTCATCACATTAGCCAGCACGTTCAAACGTCCGCGGTGCGCCATGCCAATAATGTAATCCTCTATGCCAAGCTCAACGCCATGTTCCATCAGGGCATTCATGGCAGGTAGAAATGATTCAGCGCCTTCAAGTGAAAAACGTTTCTGGCCCACAAATTTTGTTGCCAGGAAGTTCTCGAAAGTCACCGCTTCAATTACTTTATTTAAAATATTTGCTTTTTCTTTTTTACTGAATGTGGGGATGTTTTTTGTTGTCTCCATTCTTTCCTGCAACCAGGTAAGAAGGTTGGGATTACGGATAAACATGTATTCCACGCCAATACTTTGGCAATACGTCTGCTGCAAATGGGCGACAATGTCTCTTAATTTAGCCGGACCAATTTCAATTTCCGTTCCCGCGTGAAACACCTCGTCCAGATCCTTATCACTCAGATCAAATACATCGAGACCAAGATCTGGTTTATACTTTCTGCGATTACGAACAGGATTGGTTTTGGTAAACAAATGTCCGCGCGTGCGATACCCGTTAATGAGGTTTATAACCGCAAATTCTTTGCTTACATGTTCCGCAATTTTCGGATTCACTGCAACCCCACCCGAAGAAGCTGAATAGTCTGTTTTCGAAAATTCATACCCCTTAAAAAAGTCCTGCCAGGTCTTATCAACCGAATTGGGGTCTTTCTGGTACTGAATAAAGAGCTCTTCGATCGCGTTCACGTCGCCGTTTCCTACATACGAAAATTTGTCCATTGTGCTGTGTTAGAATAATGGGTAAATTTAAAGAAATAATTGGAAAACATGCCCGAAAAAAGGGCATTTTTAGGCTCGGAACCGCTTTTGATCCACGAAGAAATCACAACTTGTGTTTTGGATTTTTTGTTGTTTCATTATGTCCTTGGTCTTTTTCCTAATTAATGCCAATGCCCTTTTTACTTCCGGCAAATTCTATAACTTTGCTGCTCTGAAACACCTCTTTAGTATATTGTTTTGCCTAAGTGTGTTTTCTGTTTTTTCGCAGGGACAACCAACTGTTGTGCCTACTCAGATGACTACGCAGCAAAAGGCAAATGAACTGGTTGATAAAATAGCGGAATATCATC
>JAEUTM010000066.1 GCA_016788025.1 Bacteroidia bacterium | reverse complement strand
GGACTTAACCACAATGACGTTAACGACATTAACCAGGACAAAAAAGGAAATATCTTGTTAGCGACTGGCAAAGGTATCAACGTTTTTAATGGCAAGTCTATCACAAAGTACTTTCAAACTGATTCTCTGAACTCAATAAGTGTAAGTTGCCTCCAGGAAGATACAAAAGGTAATCTGTGGTTTGCATGCATGGGCAAAGGTCTTTTTTGTTACAATGGTAAAGTCATCCACAATTACCTGAGTGGCAACGATCCTAAATTTAATCTGGGAAACCGTTATCAACTTATCCTGGACATGCTGGAAGATAAAAACGGAAACCTGTGGTTTAGCTCCTGGAATGGCGGTGGTGTGTGGAAATACGATGGTAAGGCTTTTACGAATTATATACCTGCGAAAAAATATTATTTGCGTAATGAAGATCGGCGAACGCTCAATGCTCCTGAACAAAACGGCTTTAATAATGTTATTCCTACCAGCTCTGAAAACGACAGCATCAGCGATGACATGATCTTTTCCATTTTTGAAGATCAGGTAGGTAAGATCTGGTTCGCCACACGCAATCATGGCGCCTGTCGTTTTGATGGAAAACAGTTTAAAAGCTATAGAGAAAATGTTGGTTTTGTGAGTTATGGTATTTACACAATCCTTGAAGATTCAAAAGGAAATTTCTGGTTTGGCACACAAAGAAACGGTGTGTGGAAGTACGATGGAAAAACCTTTCGGAACTTCACTACGAAAGATGGACTGGTGAATAATTCTGTCTGGACAATCATAGAAGACAAATCCGGAAACCTTTGGTTTGGAACCAGAAATTTTGGTTTGAGCCGATATGATGGAAAAAATTTTGAGACATTTTCTGAATAAAAACCAAGTTGTTATTTACCCGCGTCTAAATTGTGCTCACTCATTTTAGCAGAATTTAAGATTTTCGCTAAAATTTATTTTGCACTTTTACCCCGACCCGCCACCCCTTAATATGATAAACAACACGATAAGCTATCATAAGGCCACGTCGCAGGACATAGAGACTATTGTTGAGAACAGACTCAAATTTGCTATAGAACTTAACGGCGATCAGAGCGAAGACGCAAAAGAAAACCTAAAAACCTTAATGCGGGATTATTTCACCCGGAGCATGCCAGATAATTTATGTATTTCTTTCATTGCAAAAAGCGGCGACGAAATTGCTGGTATAGGTTCTGTTGTTTTCCGGGAGACAATGGGAGGTTTTAGAAATCCCACCGGCAAATGGGGTTACATCATGAACATGTACACCATTCCTAAGTTTCGCAAACAAGGTATCTGCGGGCGGATCCTTGAAATGCTCGTGGAAGAAGGAAGGGCGCTGGGAGTGATTGCATTTGAACTTCATGCAACACCACAGGGTGAACCTGTTTATTTAAAAGGTGGTTTTAAAATTCATGATGAGCCAACCTTAAGAAAGTTCTTTGTTCCAACAGTTGTGAACCGGCTTAAATAAATGGACAATTTTTATTTGTAAACTAAACTGTATAAGCCCGAAGCGGTCACAATCCAAAAACGATCCGAAGTAACAAAACCATTGAGGAAGTCTTCTGAGGGCAGGCCTGTTGTTTTTCCAGTGGTCCAGTTTTGATTATCGCCCTCATCAAGAGAAAAGAGGTAACCTTTTGCAAAAACCGCAATGACAGTGTTTTTATAGGCATCGAATTTATATGGAAATTCATTTGAAAATTTAATAAGTGGTCCGAAATAATTTCCCCCGTCTTCCGAGCATTTGGAAATGCACAAACTACCTCCACTCATTGAATATGAAACGAAAATTCTTTTTTCTGAAACCTTCATGCTAGAGAGATGCGATGCGGTAAAATCAGCTCCTTTTGTCCATGAATTATCTGGTACTTTATACCTGAAAAGAAAAGTATAGGGAAAATTGTTATTAACGTCTGGTGCAAAGCAATAAAGATCGGATCCGTTGGATTCAAGTATTGGAGGCACTAACGGTGCGTTTTGATTGTTGAAGGCATTTCTTACAGGAAATCCCGTACCGCCTTGTTGCCATGATTCCCCCTCATTATCTGAATAGAAGACATTACTGTCAGAAACAAGTACGACCCTCGATCCTGCTAAACCTAAATCTAAGGGTTTGATAGGATAAGGAAATTTCGCAGCAAGACTTATCCAGGTGTTACCGTTATCAAGGCTTTTATATACTTCATTGGAGGTTCCCGTAACACAGGCAAAGAGGATATTATTCGATTTGATGATGCGGCTTATTTTTTTACCAGAGAGAATTTTAGGTAACCATGTTTCACCCCCATCCGGCGAAGCAACCAGGCCGCTATTAGTACCCACATAAACAAAATGATCTTCACTGTATAGACAAAGGACATCCTTCAAATCCGCAGAATTTACCTTCCGCCAGATTTTGGGTGTAAACACAAACGTCTTTTCCTCGCCATAACTTGTGCCAAATTGATTGGTAGCATAGGCTTTTACATAGTATTTTTTACTGTAGATTAAACCCTTTATAGCTATTGCAAAATTGCCACCCGAAGCGTCTGCATTTGTAACTGCATTTGAAATCGTCACACCAGGCACGGTGTCCCAACATAAACCCGCGGCGAGAAGCGGTATTTGTTTATTGTAACTAACTCTGCCTCCACAAACAGCAGAGGTATCATCTATCCAGGAAATATCGGATGTCGTAACAATTGGAGGCACTGCGGCAGGTTCCGGAAGCGTGCTTCCTGCGTTTCTTTCCTTTTTGCAGGAAACAGACAAAATAGAATAAGCAAAAACCAGAATATTGAAATAAACAATTTTCATGATTTGGGATTAGTACATGAATTTAGCCATTTTCAGGCATTGTTCAAAATCCGGAAAATCGGAAGATTTACATTCTTTCCGGCACCGTAATTCCAAGCAATTTCATTGCATTTGAAATAACCAGTCCAACAGTTTGAGACAATTGAAGGCGGAATTTTTTCACGGATTCATTCTCTTCTTTCAGGATGGAATAGTCGTGATAAAAACGGTTATAGGATTTGGTAAGTTCGTATACGTAGTTGGCAATTAAGGCAGGGCTAAAGTTTTTTCCGGCTTCTTCCAACACACCTTCAAAGTCGTAAATAAATTTTACAATTTCTTTTTCATTTGAATTAAGCTGAACCGAAGCGTTGTCTCCATTAAAATCAATTGCCGCCCTTCTCAGCACCGATTTGATCCTGGCATGTGTGTATTGTATAAATGGGCCGGTGTGACCGTTAAAATCAATACTTTCTTTTGGATCAAAAAGC
>JAEUTM010000556.1 GCA_016788025.1 Bacteroidia bacterium | reverse complement strand
AGGCACAAAAAACCCATAGTCTTTCATTTTTACAAAGGCCTGTTCTTTGTCATTCACCACAAAATTCATCCAGCATCCTTTCTTAGAGCAGACTTCTGTCACCTTCGCTTTTACCTTAACCTGAACGGTATCTTTTGACTTTAACATTCCCGGTAATTCAGAGGCATTTATGCTATTGGCCGGATCTACCTTCGCACCATAGTTTGAACCAACATTGGCTTTGCCTGCAGGAGGTTGAGACAAACAAACACTCACAGCAAAAACCATCAAAAGAGAAAATACTATTTTTTTCATGTATTAGCCGTCTCGTTACCGACGAGACGGAGGCGGTCTTAATTTTTATATTCAACTAAGATACATAAAAGAAAAAAGGGAAGAAAATTCCTCCCTCTTGATTCCTGGCTCTTGGTTCTTGGCTCCAAAAATTAATAGTAAACCGGTCTTCTCACTTCACTGATGTGTTTGCTGAAGCGGATCACCTGGCGTGTATAACCGTATTCGTTATCATACCAAACATATAGTACAATGCTCCTTTTGTCAGGAGAAACAATAGTAGCCTGGCTATCAAAAACGCTTGGACAAGGATTTCCGATAACGTCAGTGCTCACAAGTTCATTGCTAAAAGCAAATTGAATCTGCTCAATCAGGCTTCCTTCCAAAGCATATTTACGGATAATCTCGTTTACTTCCTCGCGTGTAACTTCTTTGTTTATGTTCAGGTTTAAGATAGCAAGACTTACGTTAGGAGTCGGTACACGCACAGAGTTAGCCGTGAACTTGCCACTCAAATGAGGAAGAACTTTTTTCAAAGCGCTTTCTGCTCCTGTTTCCGTAATTACCATGTTTAATGCTGCAGAACGGCCACGACGATATTTTTTATGATAGTTATCTAACAGATTTTGATCGTTAGTGTATGAGTGCACCGTTTCAATGTGACCTTTTTGAATTCCAAGTTCCTTGTCAATTACATAAAGAATGGGCATAATTGCATTGGTTGTACAACTTGCTGCAGAAAAAATCTTGTATTTTTTCAGATCCACCGTTTCGTGATTCACCCCGTGAACTACATTGGGCACGTCTCCTTTTGCCGGTGCAGTCAATAAAACTTTATCAACGCCTTTTGATTGAAGGTGGCGGCTCAGTTCTTTGTCGTCCCGGAAAACACCAGTGTTATCAATCACTAAAGCATTGTTAATTCCGTATTTTGTATAATCAATCTCTTCAGGATTTTTAGCGTCAATCATATGAACAGTGTGTCCGTTAATGATCAAAGCTTTATTCTCAAGATCTTCGATAACAGTACCAGGAAATGGACCGTGAACTGAATCAGTGCGAAGAAGATCGGCACGTTTCACAATTTCTTCATTGCTGTTCCCACGTGTTACAATAGCACGTAAACGCAATTGTTCTCCTTTACCAGCCAGGTTAATCAGCTCGCGTGCTGCAAGACGACCAATACGACCGAAACCGTAAAGAACAACATCCTTTGCAGTAACAGCAGCGCTGCTTCCCATCAAACCCTTTAATTTATCGTTAATAAAATCAAATTTGGTTTTGTATTTAGAACTTTCCTGGTGCCATTCGAAAGCCAGCTTGCCAATATCGATACGCGCCGGACCTACTTTTGAATTGAGGATCTCATTCGCCAGAGAAACCGTTTCGTATATGGTAATAGGTTTTTTGACAATGTTTTTAGCGTAGAGGTGAAGATTCATGATCTCGCTCGCGCTACGGTCTACCAATTGATTACGGAATAATATCAGTTCAATAGATCTGTCGAACCATAATTTTCCAACAACATTAATTAGGTCTAATGCTGCCTTTTCATGATCGATCCAGTCGTTCAATTGGGTTTGATAATCCCCGTTTACTTTGTCAAGAGTCTTCATATTTGAATTTAAATTTTTTGCAAAAGTACTAAAAAGCTAAGAATGAGCGGGTTTTGTTAATAATTAGTTAACTGTTTAGTCAGCCGAAGCGTCACCCTGAGCACGGCAAAAGCCTTGCAAGCTTTTGACCGGTTAGTGCGGTAGGATTTGTAGTAGTCGACGGGAGCGGAGGTGAGTCTCATCTTCCCCGATTTTTGATTCTTTCATCCATAAATCAACCGTGTTCCCTGGCTCTAATCTTGGCTCCTGGCTCTTGGTTCTTGGTTCCTGACTCTTGATTCAAGTCGTTTTCAATTTAACAAAGAATAACTGAAGTCAAAAAGCTAATCCTTACCTTTATTCCCAAATTATGAGAGATATTATCTGGACCATAATCATTATTTGGCTCGTTTACAAAATCGTTGGGATCTTCCAAAATCTGAATGCAAAAAGAACAACTGCAAACGCGGCCTACGAGACCCCAAAGGAAAATCATCACCATTCACCCTCTGAGATCAAAAACGCCCTAAAAAACCACGCAAATAAAGAAGGCGAATACGTCGATTACGAAGACATAAAGTAAAGACAAAGCCAAATCACTTCGAGCCATGTCACCCTGAGCACGGCAAAAGCCTTGCAGGCTTTTGAGCGGGTTAGTGCGGTAGGATTTGTAGCAGTCGAAGGGGAAGTCGAGAAGCATCCTCAACCAATTGAACGATTAACCGGAAACTTTAAACAAAAAGACCGGCCTCACCAATCTTTTGTTTCTTTAATTCTTGATTCTATTTCTTGGCTCTTGACTCTTGGTTCTTGACTCTTGTTTCTCGGCTCCTGATTCCATCATCTCAAGACCTAAAACAAAAAAAGACCGGCCTTAACCGATCTTTTGTCTCTTAATTATCTTGAGTCTATGACTTGGATCTTGATTCTTGGTTCTTGATTCTTGGTTCTTGATTCTTGCTTCTTACTTCTTGACTCTATTAAGCCGTCTGCAACTGCTTCTTCGCCACTTCCATGTTTTTTACAAATTCATCAAACAGGTAGCGCGCGTCATAAGGACCAGGATTAGCTTCTGGATGGTATTGCACCGAAAATGCTTTGCGGTCTTTTAAACGAATGCCCTCAATGGTTTTGTCATTCAAATTCACATGCGTAATCTCGATATTAGGATCTTTACTGATCTCCTTCTCATCCACAGTAAAACCATGATTCTGAGAAGTAATCTCACTTTTTCCGCTGATAAGATTTTTTACAGGATGGTTAATTCCCCTGTGACCACTGTGCATCTTATACGTCCTGATACCCTGCGAAAGCGCCATCAGCTGGTGACCCAAACAAATTCCGAATACCGGCTTTCCAGCATTCAGAAGTTCTTTTACGACTGCAATTTCTTTGGTCATAACCCCTGGATCTCCGGGTCCGTTACTAAGCATGATTCCATCCGGCTCAAAGGCCATTACCTCGCTCAGGCTGCTGCCCATCGGGAACACCTTAAGATAACAACCTCTTTCCGTAAGACATCTTAAAATATTTTTCTTCACGCCATAATCCATCACAGCAACTTTGTATGGTGCTTTTTCATTTCCCTCAAAGTATGGCTTTTTGCAGCTCACACGCGATGACAGCTCTAAACCCTCCATGCTTGGCACTTTGGCTAAGCGCTTTTTCAATTCTTCCACATCAAGTATCTCAGAAGAAATAATGCAGTTCATTGCGCCTTTGTCGCGAATATATCTTACCAATGCACGAGTATCCACATCACAGATGGAAACAATTCCTGCCTCTTCAAACCATTGCTGCAGGCTCTTTTCAGCCCTTGGCCTCGAATATCCTTTATTGAATTTTTTGCAGACCATGCCTGCAATCTTTACCGAGTCGCTTTCCACTTCTGATGCTTCAACACCATAATTTCCAATGTGTGAATTGGTCATTACGATGATCTGTCCGAAATACGAAGGGTCTGTGTAAATCTCTTGGTAACCGCTCATTCCGGTGTTAAAACAGATCTCACCGGCTGTTGTTCCGATCTTTCCTGCGGCCTTACCTTCGAACACTTTTCCATCTTCCAGTAATAATAAGGCTTTTGGAAGTGAAGCATACTTTAATTGCATATTTTTAGAGCTAAAATTCTAAAGCCCAAAGTTACGATTTTCTCCGTAAAATTTGTCCGTGTTAATTTGTTTTTGAAAAGAAAAAAAACGGCCACCCAACCATTTTCAAATTTATCTTGCCGCCAATAACAGCAAGGGATACAGCCCTTTTGTTTTGTCGAAATTTTACAAGCGGTTTAACTTTATTGGTAATATTTGTTAATTTAAAATACACTTGCTATATTTACCAGTTATTGAAACCTGCTCCCCGCTGAGTGAGTGGCTGTGCGTTAATAAACCTTATGCGTAAATTAGACATATACAAAACTTCCAATATGAAACGAATACTTCAATTGTGCCTCTTCTTGTTCTTGACCTTTTTGACAAATAAAGAACTTTCTGCACAAGGTACTTACACGATTACCTGTAATCCTATGTGTTACAGTTTGCCTAGCAACACTTATGCTGCTCAGGCCGCTTATATCGGCGGAGCAGCCGCTTCTGCTGTTAACTTTAGCTGGTCCATTGCCGCGCCTCCTGGCTCATCGGCAACCATTACCCCCGTTTTAGGAGCTCCCCCACTCACCAATAGCGTTGCAAATATTACAGCATCAGGGTGTGGGGCCTATACGGTCACTTGTATTTCTTATGATGCAAATGGTGCAAATGTTGGACAGCTTCAATTCCCGAATTTCCCTGGATTCACCTGCGCTGCAAATTTGATAATGCCTAACAATATCTGGTATGTTGCCTGCCCTAATAGTGGTACTTATTCTATTGGAAATTCCACTGTATGTTCTAGCGCAACAACGGCCATTTCCGCCCTTGTTCCTGCAGCTACTTCTTTTAGTTGGAGCAATAATACCTTCAGTACGGGTCCAACATCGACTATAAACGTTTCACCGCAAGTAAACACTTGTTACTCTTATACCGCGGAGCTTGTTACTGGCGGACAAACATGTGCGATCACACCAACCAGTCCGGTGTGTTTATCTATTCAGGGTGTAAATGCTACACTAAGCCCGGCTTCACAAACCATGTGTGCCGGTAGCCCCGTTACCTTTACTGCACTTACTACAACAACGGGCACAAATAACACAGCCGGCACCACAGTTACGTCTTATAGCTGGTCGTCGCCCGCACCTCAAAGTTTTACAACTGCGACAAATTCCACTAGTATGCCTGCTGCAAATGGTGTTTATACAGTGTACATTACTCACACGGGCGCGGCTGGTAACTGTGTTACAACGGCTACCGCGAATGTAACTATCGGCACCAGTGTGTCTATGTCCATCACTCCATCCAGTCCGTCCGTTTGTCCGAATAGTTCGGTGACTTTAACGGCAATTACCTCTCCAACAACGGGTAATAGCTTTACCTGGACTGCAAAATCATCTACGGGTGCGGCTATTGCTTCCGGAACGGGGAATCCAAAAACCTTTACAACTGGGGGAGTTGGTAACTTCCCTTGGTCTTACACTGTGGATGTAAATTACGGTGGTTGTCCGGGTACTGCAATTTTTACTCTGGGTATCTTACAGTTAACACCAACCATAACACCTTCGTCATATTCAGTATGTCCTGGTACAGCAGTAACACTCACTGCTCATGGTGCCGTGAACTACACTTTTAGTGGTACAGATCAATTTGGTATCGCCCTTGTACCGAATCCAATTGGTGTGCCACCCTCCTCTGTTGTAGTTCACACTACACCTAGTACACCTAGTCTTTTCCCTCTTAAATATACTGTAAATGCAGACAGTGCAGGCTGTATTGGGACTGGCACCGTTGCGATTCATAAGAGAGATTTATTTCCTAAATTATCTCTTTCTCAAACAACTGTGGTTGCCTCTGGCTCCGTTTGTCCAGGAACACAATTTACACTTAGCTCTCATAGCGTAGGTAACGCAACTCTTACTCCCACAACTTATACCTTCTTGTCATTTTTTGGAGGTACGGTTATAGGCACTGCGGGTCAGACGAACTCCTTTGTTCCCTACAATCCGGCAACCCCAAACCCGAGTAGTTATCCTCAAACGTATACGGTACTTGTTGATAGTTCGGGTTGCAAAGGTACCGCTACAGCTACGGTTAACATACTAACTATGCATCCGCAGCTTGTTGCTTCTTCACCTTCTGTTTGTCCTGGTACTTCTGTATCTATCACATCAACAAACACCGGTGCAGGTACAACATATTCTTTTTACGCAAATGATTTTACGGCATCTACACCTCCTTTGAATTACACCTTGTTTACGGGACCAACCACCAACAATTTTGGGGAACACTGGCCTACTTTCCCAACGGGCACTGTGCCAGTGACATATTCTGTACACGTGGATAGCGCCGGTTGTGTGGGTGATGCCACCATTAATGTCGGGCGACAAGACTTGGCAAATACTTTTTCTTTGGTATCCTCGCCTGCTAACAACCTGATCTGTCCAACAACAACGCAATACAACAATACATTCTCGTTGATGGTAACCGGAACTTCTTTATATGGAAGTCCATCCTTTACTTACGCGGGACCTACCTTGTCCAATATTATTTATACCGGATCATCAACCATAACCCAAGTTCCTTCACCAAGTACAATCGGTGGTGGAGTTACTTATTCGGTACTCGCAAAAGACTCCACATGCGTAGGTTTAATAACACTTACTATGCATGAGCTTAAATTGCATCCAACAATTTCTGTTACACCAACCCTTGTCTGTGCAGGCATGCCTGTAACCGTTACTGCCGGCGGTGTTGCTGGTGGTGTTGGAAATTTACCGAATGTGAATTACCAGTTCTATCAGTCTGTTCCTCCTGCCAACTATACCGCTATAAGTCCACCTCCAAGTGTTTCGGTGTCTGTTACTCATAGTCCAACATCCATAACGAATTACTCAGTTTCTGTTGATAGTATGGGTTGTACTGGTGTGATCCCAGGACCTACCACAAGCGTTGCAATCAGGCCTACCTTAAGCCTTACACCTTCTGCCTCACAGCTCTCTGTTTGTCCTGGTCTTACGTCAACTTTAAATGTGACTGGTCCTGTTGGCAACACAAGTCTATTGTATACCTGGATGGCTCCAACCGGAGCGTCTATCACAACAACTGCATCATCACCGACCGCAGTTGCTTACCCAACGGTACCAACAACTTATTCTGTCCACGCTATTGACTCTTTAGGTTGCGTTGGTGATACGGTAATTACAATTGGCATGGATCCAAGTCTTTCGTTTACAATGGGCCTTGCTAATTCCGGGTCATCCTTATGTGTCGGTCAGTCAGCTACCTTGTCTGCGGGCACGGGCGTTGAAACGCTCGGCGGGCC
>JAEUTM010000527.1 GCA_016788025.1 Bacteroidia bacterium | reverse complement strand
TCTCATTTCTGTCTTTTCAATCAGTGTGATCCTTGCATCCATTGGACTTGCATTATACACCATTACCGATAATTATCGTTTACTGTCTTATCTCGACGGAGCGTATGGGATTAATGCCCGTATTGATAAAATTTATTATTTACTCAAGGACGAAGAAAATATTCAGCGCGGTTACCTGATCACCAGGAAACCAATGAACAAAAAAACGTCGGACTATTCGGAAAGGCTTGTATACCGGGAGTATAACAATATTTATTATGTATTGCAGGATGCTCCCGAGATTAGGGATCACCTGATCGCATTTAAGGCTGAAATTGATTTTAAAGTGGCTGTGAATCGCCAGGGGAAACGTTATTTCACGCCACACGCACATAATTTCGATTCGATAAATTATTATCTCACGAAAGGCGATGTAATTATGTCGTTGATGAGGAGTACCACAAGTGAAATAAAAAAAATTGAGTACGCACGCTTTTCAAAACTGAGGGAAAGCATGTTTAGCAAATCGGAACTTTCTATTTTTATTATTGCGCTTACTTCGAGTATTTCTATTCTTCTGCTAATCAGTATTTTGTTTCGCCTGAAGCGCGAACATGACTCACGGGCGTTGGCTGAAAGGGAGCTAAGCGCTTCAGAGAAACGCCTTAAATTGCAGGTTGAAATGCTTAACAGTTCTAACAAGGAGCTTGAGCATTTTGCTTACATAGCCTCTCACGATCTGGAAGAACCTTTGCGGAAGATTAATTCGTTTAGTGAAAAAATTCAGATCCGACTGGCCAACTACAACGATGAAGAAGTTGCCGACTCTCTCAGGCGTTTGAATGGTTCGGTAGAGAGGATGCGGGTGTTTATAAACGACCTTCTGAATTATTCCAGGATTACACGCATGCTCGATATTGACGAGACGGTTAATCTCAACACCGTATTCAAAACAATTATTGATGACTACGAGATGCTGCTGGCATCCAAGAACGCCAGGGTTACCGTTCAACCACTGGATGAGATAAAGGGTAATAATACCCAGTTACGGCAGCTTTTTCAAAACCTGTTGAGCAATGCGCTTAAATTTAGTGATAAACCTTCGCCTGAAGTAAACGTAAGTGCAGAGTATATGAGCGATTACCAGATCGGGCAAACCAAGTGGGGTTCAGAGTTTCATACCAAACGCGGAATTTATTATTGTATTTTTGTAAAAGACAATGGAATAGGTTTTGAACAGCAGTATTTAAAGCAGATCTTTATTATTTTTCAGCGTTTGCATGGTCGCTCTGAATATAAGGGCACAGGAATTGGACTGGCCATTTGTAAACGGATTGTGGAAAACCATGGAGGAATTATTACAGCAGAAAGTGAAGTAGGGGTGGGGACAACGTTTATCGTAGCCTTGCCTGTTAATAAATAAGTTATGGAAAACCAGATATCGGATAGCATACTTATTGCAGATGACGATCATGACGATCAGTACATGATCAAACAAGCATTTGCCAACATTAAGTTTAATGCTAATGTTCAGTTTGTAAATGATGGCGTTGAACTAATGGATTATTTAAATAAACGTGGGAAATATCATCAGCAAAACCTGATCTCGCCGAGGATAATTTTACTGGATCTGAATATGCCGAAGAAAGATGGCCGTGAATGTTTAAAAGAAATAAAAGGAAACCCGAACCTGAAAAAAATTCCCGTAATCGTGTATAGTACCAGCAGTAATCCCGACGATATGTCTTATGCATATGAACACGGCGCCAGCAGCTATATAACGAAGCCATACTCTTATAAAGAACTTATTCATACAATGGATGTGATCAAAAATTACTGGTTTTCCATTGTAAAAACCTCTAAAACTGCATTATGAATGCTCCGGTTTCTATACGTCTACTTGTTGTGGAAGACGACGAAGATGATTACGTACTGCTGATGAGCAGTTTGAAGACGAGCTCGTTCAATAAAACGGTGCTGTGGGCTGATACGTTCAATCGTGCGAAGGAAATTCTTAATTCGCAGCCCATAGATATTGTAATTGTGGATTATCGCCTTGGTGTTCACACCGGAATCGAACTAGTCCGTTATATTCGTGAAAAAAATCCGTTTACTCCATGTATCCTGATCACAGGTCTGCAGGCTTCTGCGCTGGATGAGGAGGCTCTTAAGTCGGGTGCCTACGATTACCTGGTGAAAGGAAAATATACCTCTGAAGACATAGATCGGAGTATCCGTTATGCTGTGGAAAAAGCCAGCGCCTTAAAA
Organism: Bacteroidia bacterium; assembly: GCA_016788025.1. Classification (GTDB taxonomy): domain Bacteria; phylum Bacteroidota; class Bacteroidia; order B-17B0; family Aurantibacillaceae; genus Aurantibacillus. Next base: position 7,229 of record JAEUTM010000527.1, on the reverse strand, counting down.
GCAGTGAAGGAGAGTGAAAACAAATTCAGGAATCTTTTTGAAAACGCGGTAGAATATGTGTTTGTCATTGATTATGACATGAACGTAATAGACGTAAATAAAGCCGCACTAAAACTGTACGAAAAAAACACCAAAGAAGAGATGATTGGTCAGAATATATCCGATCATTTTTTTCCTGATATTTTTGAAACCCAGCGATACTCTAACACGTCTTCCATTGAGATTGAACTAACCATTCCTGAACTGGATAAAAAAAGGTATTGTATTCTCAACCTCGCCGTTGTTGATTATGATAAACGCCAATACCAGATTGTATTGCATGATATCACTGAGCGTATCGAAAATGAACAGAAGGAAAAATTACTTGAGAAACAATCTCTTACTGGCAAGGTAGCACGTGTAATTGCGCATGAGATCAAAAATCCTTTAACCAATATTCATCTTTCCGTGGAGGAACTCCGTGTTCTTTTAAAAGATAACGGCTCGGGATCGGAGGCGCTCCATTTCGCTGAAATTATTGAGCGTAATAGTACCCGGATTAACTTATTAATAGAAGATCTGCTGAATGCAACGCGTTTTGATACCATGAATATTGCAGAGCTTCAACTCCACGAACTGCTTCAGGAGACGATTTTCCAGGTTAGGGATCGAGCGAAATTAAAAGAAATAAAAATTGTAGAGGATATTGGTACGAATATACGGATCAAAGGAGACAAGGAAAAACTCGTTATTGCCTTATTAAATATAATGGTGAACGCGGTTGAAGCAATGGAAGAACAAAAAGGTATTCTGAATATCAGGGCTACCATAAATAACAATATTGCTGAAATATGCATTAACGATAATGGAGCAGGCATTGCCCAGCAGGATATGAACAAATTGTTTGAGCCGTTTTTTACTTCTAAGCGCGGAGGTACCGGCCTCGGTCTTACTGCAACCTATACCATCATTTCAAAACATGACGGCTCTCTTAAGGTAAACAGTGAACTGAATAAGGGAACACAATTTACCGTTTATCTTCCAGCTACTCCTGGCGTAATGATGAATTGATCTTGTGTTTGTTTTTGAGTTCAGTTGTATGCTCATTAATCTGAGTATTTAACTGCTTTTCAACGGTATTTTTTTCTACCCATACCGCGTATTTATTCGGCTGAATTTTGCGATTGTGGTGTCTGGCATAAACCTGTGTAAATTCTGCCCCAAAGTAAAGGATGATGGCTGAATAATATACCCAAAGCAGCACAAGAATTATTGATCCCGCGGCTCCATAGGCGCTTACACTGGCACTGTGAGAAAGGTAATAACCAATAAGAAATTTGCCGAGCATAAACAAAACGCAGGTCGTTACAGATCCGGCCCACACGTCTCTCCACTGAATCTTAGCATCCGGTAAAACTTTTAATATCGATGCAATAAGGAGCGCGGTTACAAGAATCATTACCAGATGATCTGCAATGTAGATCAGGCTAACAACCTCCTCTGAGAACAAAACCTCGAGTCGGTGGAAGAACCCCTCAAGCAAAGCATTAAGTAAAAGCGAAACCGTGAGCATGAATCCCAGGACGAGAACCATCGCAAAAGAAATTAGCCGGTTAAGCACTAGTTTTACGAAACCTTTTTTTGGTTTTGCTTTTAAACCCCAGATTGTATTTATGGAATCCTGGATCTCTCCGAACATTCCGCTTGCTGCAAAAAGTAATGCTGCCAGACCTACTGCTGCCGCTAGGAAATTGTCGTGATAAATGGTTGTCATTTTTAGTATTTTTTCAAGTTCAATCGCCATATCCTTACCGATAAAAGTTGACATTTCTGAAAAAATTTCTCCTCGTATCACTTCCTTCTTGTAAAAGATGCTGCATAGCCCAACAATCACAACAATCATTGCAGGCAATGAAAACACTGTGTAATATGCGAGAGCAGCGCTGAGTTTCAATATATTGTCCTCGAAGAACTCGTTAAACGTATCCTTTAAAATACTGGAGTGTTTTTTTATTGATTTTCTCATCATAACGCGGAGTATTTAAAAATTGGCATGAAATTCTTGTACCCGGAAATGTAAAAAAGTGTCAATTTCATGCAGTACACAACAGCAGAAGATAAAAAGGAAAGCACTCCGGTTACAAGAAAGAAAAGAGGTTTTAGGAGCCCCCTGTTCAAGGCTTTCGTTGTGATTTTCCTGGTGTTGATCGCTTTCAGACTAATACTTCCTTATATCGTATTGAACTACGTAAACAAAAAGCTCGCTAACCTTAAAGAATATTATGGTCATGTAAACGACATTGATATTGCTTTGTTCCGCGGAGCCTATGTTATTAAAGGGACTGAGCTGGTGAAAATTGGAAATGACCTTGGTGACAAAGACACCGTTCCGTTTTTCCGCACTCCTGCAATAGATTTGTCTGTGCAATGGGCTGCTTTGTTTAAAGGAAAAATTGTTGGTGAAATCTATGTAGAGGATCCGGTGCTGAATTTTGTAAAAGGAAAACATAAAAACGAAGACGCTAAGGCTGATACGGCAGATTTTTCGCAACTGATAAAAGACCTGATGCCGCTTACAGTGAATCATTTCGAAATTACAAATGGTGAAATACATTACATAGATCATTTTTCAAACCCAAGTCTCGATTTAGCGATCAAAGAACTGAATATCTCGGCAGACAATCTTACGAATGTAAACGATAGCTCAAAGTTGCTCCCGGCCCGTGCTGTTGCGAATGGAAAAGCCTATGGCGGAGAATTTAAAATGAAAATTGATTTTGATGCACTTCAGAAGCAACCCACATTTGATATGAGCGCAGAGATAACCCAGGTAAACCTTGTTGAACTGAATGACTTTTTAAAAGCCTATGGAAATTTTGACGTGAACAAAGGAAGTTTTGGAATGTATACCGAATTTGCCGGCAGGAACGGCGAGTTCGGAGGATACGTAAAGCCCATCATCAAAGATATAGATGTAGTGCAATGGAACAAAGAGGAGGGAGACTTCGCCCAGATTCTTTGGGAGTCGGTAGTAGGTGGTGCGGCAGAGATCCTGAAAAACAGGAACAGGGAGCAGGTTGCCACTAAAGTAAATATAAAGGGTCGTTTCGACGATCCTTCCATTAACCTTTGGCGCACGATTAGTTTTTTATTACGCAATGCTTTTGTCCATGCCCTGGTGCCGGCTATAGATAATTCCATCAATATCCATAAGATGGAGGATGTGAAAGATAAAACGCTGCTTGAACGACTGTTCGGAGGTGATGACAAGAAAAAGAAAAAATCCTGAGTGAAAATAAAGTGGCTGATAACAATAATGTTGATTGTACTCATTTCAGTAGTGGTTTTATACCTTGTATTTAACCCGGGAAAGGCACTGAACTTTGTATTCCCCGAGTTAAATAAAATCAGTTACCTGAATTCAGTTATCCGAAAAGATTCTGTGTTTACAACGGTTTCCATGCTGATGGAAAATAAAAATCCATACAAGCTGAATATCGATACGTTTCATTTTGAGGTATGGCTTAACGACACATGTATTGCCCATGAAACCGTATTCCTGGGAATAAGACAAAAACGAGGGCAGGCAGATACCGTAAAGCTTCCTCTCAGGTTGAACGGGAAAAAAATCAGAACGTTAATTAAAAACCTTCAGTCTAAAGACTCAACCAATGCCGAAATCCGGGGTTACGTACTGTATGAAACATTTTTAGGGGATACGAAACTGAAATTTGACCGAAAGGTTAGGATAGAGGTACCCGTTCCTCCGGAAATTAAAATTAGTAAAATAGAACGTAAGAAGTTTAACTATGGAGACAATACCCTTGATGCTGTGGCTCATATACAAGTGCGCAACATGGGTAAAAAGCTGTCACTTCACCTGATGGATGTTCACTACGACCTCACTGTCAAGAACACACTTCATTCAGAAGGGATTATCACAGAAGATGCCGTCATCGCACCTCAATCGGTGCTCAATCTGAATGTGCCCATGAGAATAGAAGTTTTTCACCCTCTTAAAACCGTCTGGCTTATTCGTACAGATCAGGATCGTCTGGATTACACCCTTAATATCAATGGGCTTGTAAACGAAAACATGTCCGAGCGTTCCTTTACCGGGCGGGCTGAAATCGAAGCATCTGGAAAAATGGAACTTGTCCGGTAATCACGATTCTCTCAAAACGTGGTTGCATTTTCCCACATATCCAATCGTACTAATACGCATTCAAAATACAAGAGATTGAAAATTAGTGTTTTAATGTTTTTTCATGGGACGAGAATACCACAGGCATGAGTTTAGCGATTATCAAATAAGTTAATTACAATGCCTTCCCTTAAAAAAATAATAAATATTGCAGCTATCATCCTGATCATCTGGTGGGTGATAGGCTTCTTCAGCCACAGCCTGGGTCCTTATGTACATGCCCTGTTTGTGCTTGCAATGTTATTGCTCGTATTTAATGTAATACGCGACGACAACCCCGATACACCAGAGAATATACGAACCTTAAAAATTTTAATTATGAGTAGTCTGCTTTATATCATAGCCATAATCCTTATTATTTCATGGGCAATAGGCTTTTTTGCATACGGCGCCGGAAGTTTAATCCATACCTTACTGGTTATTGCAATTATAGCTGTAATCCTTCGTGTAATCAGGGGCAGAGATCCTGTTTAGGTTTTGAAATACTTTAGCAATCTAATATAATTCATATGCCGAGCAATGGACCACCTGCAAATACAACAACAGAAGCAAATTCAAAAAGACTCTTGCCTCAATTGCAGTCAAAGTTTTTAAAAAACACGTTTGAAGAGGTTGGGGGCATTACGCGTTTTGTAATTCATTTTTTTAGAGAGGTCTTTTTTCCACCTTACGAGGTAAAGGAACTGGTTAAACAATCTTTTTTTACCGGATATAAATCCCTTCTGCTTGTGGCCATCACTGGATTTATTATGGGCCTGGTGCTTACCATTCAATCCAAACCTGTGATGTCTGAATTCGGCGCCGAATCCTGGATCCCAAAAATGGTTGGCGTATCTATCATTCGTGAAATTGGTCCGGTGATAACAGCTCTGATCTGTGCAGGTAAAGTAGGTTCGGGTATCGGTGCGGAGTTGGGTTCAATGAAGGTTACTGAGCAGATAGATGCCATGGAGGTGTCTGGTACTAACCCGTTTAAATATCTTGTGGTAACCCGGGTTGTCGCTACAACATTGATGTTACCATTATTGGTTATTTTTTCCGATGTAATTTCTTTATATGGTTCATATGTTGGGATTAATATCGGCGGCAAGGTTACCTTCGTTTTGTTTTTTGCAAAAGTGTTCGAATCGCTCACGTTTACAGATTTATTTCCCGCGCTGATTAAGAGTTTTTTCTTCGGTTTTACAATCGGAATCGTTGGTTGTTACAAAGGATATTATTCCGACAAAGGAACAGAAGGTGTTGGACAAGCAGCAAATTCGGCAGTGGTAATCGCGTCCCTGATGGTGTTTGTGATTGATATGATTGCGGTTCAGTTAACAGATATTTTAGCCTGATTTATGGAGGAGCTTCAACATAACAATAAACGGGTAGTTGAGATGAATGGTGTGAAAAAGTCTTTTAATGGAAACCAGGTATTAAAAGACATAAATTTTACACTGGATAAAGGTGAAAATCTTGTTGTGCTCGGAAAATCGGGAACAGGCAAATCAGTTTTGATAAAATGCCTTGTACGGTTGATAGAAGCCGACGAAGGAGAGATCATTACGTTCGAAAAAAATATCCTACAGGCCAACCGGGCTGAACTCACTGAGCTGCGCGGTAAAATTGGTTTTCTTTTTCAGGGTGGTGCTTTATATGATTCGATGACGGTAAGGGAAAATCTTGAATTTCCAGTGAGACGAAAAAAAAAGAATTCCGAGAAAGGAGATATTGATAAACTGGTTGAAGAAGTTCTGGATAATGTGGGCTTAAAGGACACAATTGACAAAATGCCTTCGGAGCTTTCCGGAGGACAGCGTAAAAGGGTCAGTCTCGCAAGAACGCTGATTATGAAACCTGAACTTATATTGTACGATGAGCCTACAACCGGACTTGATCCGGTAACTTCTCAGGAAATAAGTGAGTTGATCCTGGAAGTACAGGAAAAATATGGTACCGCTGCTATCATCATCACACACGATATTAAATGTGCCGAAATAACAGCCAACCGGGCAATGCTCATAGATGATGGTACGTTTATTGTAGAAGGAACTATTGAAGATCTGAAGAGGTCACCGGATCCGAAAGTGAATTTATTTTTTAAATGAAAACTATGAAAAGCAACACAGGCAATACAATCAAGCTGGGTGTTTTTGTAACCTTCGGAATTCTGTTTTTTATAATCGGTATTTATTTTATCGGTCAGAAACAGAGGTTATTCAGCAGCGTATTCACCGCCAATGGTGTTTTCAAAAATGTGAATGGACTGCAGGTGGGGAACAATGTCCGTTTTGCCGGAATAAATATCGGAACGGTTAAAAATATTGAGATCCTGAACGACACAGCCATTGAGGTGGAAATGATCTTAGAAGAAGATGTTCGCCGTTTTATTAAAAAAGATGCCCGCGCCGTAATTGGCTCAGAGGGACTTATGGGAAACAAAACTGTTAACATAATTCATGGTTCTCCAAATGCAGGGCCATTGGAAGATAACGGTCGTCTGCTTACCGGAGATGCGATGGACACAGACGAGATCATGGAAAAACTAAAAGTCACTGCCGACAACGCAGCGGCAATTTCGAACGATCTTGCACGAATTACAGATAATATTAGCAATGGACGTGGTACGGTTGGCAGGCTCTTTATGGATACAAACATGGCAAACACACTTAATCAGACCTTTGCGAATCTTAAAACAGGTACCAGGGGATTTAAAGAAAACATGGATGCCGCACAGCACAGTTTTCTTTTAAGAGGGGCTCTGAGAAAAAGTAAAAAGGAAAAAGAAGAAACAAAAAAAGAGAGTAATTAACTCTCTTTTTTTACGTCTTTATTTTGTTTTTTCTTATGAATTTCTTCTACTTCCGATACGAACCTCGCAGTGTTCGGATCATCAGTGGCTCCGTAAGAATCTATTAAAATTCCCTTTATACCGTCCTCCGTTGTAACAGCATAAACGATAGCATTGTCCGCAGGATCGCTATCTCCTTCAAAACGATAGAAATTATCGATCAAAACTTGTGTGGGAATATAGGTTTTTGAATTGCTTGGCGCTTTTATACCT
>JAEUTM010000517.1 GCA_016788025.1 Bacteroidia bacterium | reverse complement strand
ATTTGGAAGAGACAAGCCGGAGCCTGGCACCTCGTTTGCCAGTCTTGAGTATGGACCATATCGTAAGAAAATCAATAGACATTAAAGCGGAGCCCGGCAAGGTCTGGGAGGCTTTAACCAACCCTGAACTCACCCGGAAATATTTTTTTAACGCAGAAGTCTATTCGGGTTGGAAGGTTGGAAGTCCTATCGTTTTTAAGGGGCGGATGTTTCTAATTAAAAAGTTTGAAATGAATGGGGAGATCAAAGCAATCGAGAGGAATAAGTTTCTTAAATACACGTTAAAAAATTCAAGTGACAAAGGAAAAACCTTTTCTACTGTGACAGATAGTTTAGTGTATAAAGATGGTGTTACTACTTTTTCGGTTAGCGATGATGTGGGAGAGGGAGAAGGCGCAGAAAAAAGATACAAGCGCTCAGAAAAAGGCTGGTCAAAAATCCTGGAGAGACTGAAAGAAATTGTCGAATCGCAGGAGAAATAAAAAAGCCCCTTCTTTTGGAAGGAGCTTTAGTTTAATAAGGTCTTTTATTGTTTAATCACTTTAGTCATTGTGCTTGAACCTTGCACCGGGTTGATGCGGATAAAATATACGCCATCATTAAAAGATGTCAGATCAATTTGCAGCTTGTTATGTTCCGACCTGGTATTTAATATAGCCTGACCGATTCCATTAAATATAAGTACCTCAGAATTCTGTCCAATATTTTCTATGATGAATAATCCTGAACCAGGATTGGGAAACACAAAAACCGATTCCGGGTTTACAGAATTTTTGGAAAGACCTGTACATTCTGAAACCTGCTGGTTGATAGTGGCGGTTACAGAACATCCTTCAGCGCTGGTGCCCGTAACAGTATATGTTGTGTTGGTGGTAGGAACAACGATTACGGCACTGCCGCTTCCAGAAGCTCCCCAGTTGTATAAGGAAGCTCCGCTTACAGAAAGAGTGGCAGATTCACCAACGCAGATGAGTGTGTTGCTGCTGTTTACCGTAAGACTAGGTAATGCATTTACCATGATGGTTGAAACAACCGGATCGGAAACACATCCCATAGTGTTACTTCCCACTACGGTGTAAGAGGTAGTGCTTGTTGGATTTACCGTGAAGGTTCCGCCTGTGATCGTATATGTGTCTGCACCGCCGGGTACAATGATCGCTGAACCACCAGCACAAATAGTGCTGCTTGCCGCACTAATGGTTGGAGCAATTCCAGCCACTACATTAACTCCCACAGCTGCGGAGTCAGAACAACCACTGAGATTGGTTTTGATCATGTTATACCAACCTGTTGTTGTGGTTGTGAATGTGTTAAGCGTGGCATTTGGAACGGCAACTCCACTGGAGTACCATTGACTGTTTCCTCCACCCGAAGCGGTTAAGGTTACCGTAGCGCCAGGGCAAAGGACAGTAGAGCCAGTAATGTTTACAATAGGAGTGGTGTTAACAGTTACAGTATATGTTTTAATGGTGCTCTTTGCCACTGCTCCGTTGAATAACATAACGTTTACAGTATAAGTTCCGGAAGTTGTGTACGTATGCGCCACGGTGCCTGCGTTACTCGCTAATACCTGGCTGAAATTTCCGTCTCCCCAATAACAATATACACTGTCAAACTGCTGCAGCGAATTTGAATAAATGCTGAAGGTTCCTGTATTTGCACAAACTGTAGTACTAGAGCTGGCAAATTGTGGCGGCATAATCATACCACGAATATCGTCGGGGTTGGAATTGAGACCGGCACCATAATTTCCGGTGGTAGAGGCATATCGGAATTCGCTGGCGATGTTTGAAATCAGGAATTGATTTGCTGTTAAATTAAGGGCCCCGAATGTTTCTCCGCCCGTTGTGCCATTTAACGTAATATTGGTCGGTGTATATGAAGTGGAGGATACCGGGAAACTTTCATAAATCATGGTGCCATTACCAGACCAGTGATAGATCTTGTTGTCGAAACGATTATAACAGATCACTTCTCCGTCTGCGCCATTTCCCATTGAAAAAACAAGAGTTGATGTTGCGGTAGCTTTATCAATTTTAAAAAAACCTTCGGGACTACTCGCGCCATCACCGGTGGCGCCATAAAGTTGCCCGAACTTGTCGAAGGTAATGGAGGAAAAACTATCACCAAGATCTCCGATCACGTTGCAGGAACCAGATGGTAAACTGATTTCGGAAAGATATCGTGAGCCGTTCATTCTAAGGACGGCGTAAGACTTGTATGTTGTTGGATCAAAAGCCAAACCGGTAATTCCGTCAACCGTAAAAGGGGCTCCCTGGGTTGGAACATTAATAACTGGCGTCCAGCTCAATGTGTCAAATGCCCATAGAGAGTCTTGCTGAGAAGTGCAGCCCCAAACCAGTGGGGAAGGTGATTGTGCAAAGCCCAGTTGGATAAGAAGGCTTACGCAAAAAATGAGTAAATTTTTTTTCATGATACGTGCTTTTAATGGATGTTGCAAAGGTAGGCAAAAATATTCCAGGCAGTCCGGCTCTTTGTTAACGTCACACTGTTAACCGTAAGGGTTTCCCCCCGATAGTCATGAGTGATTAAGATGACATCGGAGGATTGAAAGCTTGATGTTTATCAATTTTCCTGGTCCTTTATGGCTTTTTATAGATTCCTACCAGCCCCCCGGAACCAAGGACATGACCTTCCATTGCTTTTAAAAGATCCCCTTTACTTGTACTCAAGGGGAGATCGAGTTTCGTGTTAAGAGCATAGACCTTAAAATGATAGTGGTGTTTCCCGTTTGGCGGGCAAGGGCCTGTATATTTGTTTTCGTTTTTTCCGTTGATCCCCTGTGCGCCTGGTGAAGAGTTTTGTAAAATTATTCCTTTAGGGTGGATGTTCCACATAACCCAATGAACAAAGGCTCCCAGGGCGGCGTCACGATCATCCATAATTAATGCAAGACTTTTTGTGTCTTTAGGAATATTATCGATCAATAGTTCAGGATTTATGTTTTCCCCGGTACAAGTGTATTTATCAGGAATCGCTCCATCTGAAGAGAATGCCGGACTCTTAACTTTTAATGTTGTGTTTGCTGCAAGTGCCATGATCAATATGATTAAAAATTTCATGAAGATTGATTCGTGTGGTCGCGCAGAAATACTTATGCCAATCGGGAAGATTGATTAGCCATGCAGATGTGGGAATGTGAAGGAGAAGTCCTTTGCCCAAACACAGGAAAGATTTTGTTAATTGCAGATGTAGTGAGTTTGATGAAAAATCTATGCCAATGAAGCTTAAGAAAAAAGATAAAGGTCAGTGAGACTAAATGAGGTAAAAGCTTAACAAGGATAAGTGTAAACAATTACACGTGGCTGATTTATTTTCCAATCACTTTCTTTCGGTGCGCGAGTCCCCAGAAATGCAGTTCGTCCAATACTTTTTCAAGAGACATGCCATGAGGAGTAATCGAATATTCAACAGTCGGAGGAAAAGTATCATACACATCACGGCGGATCAAAGCGTTGGATTCAAGATTTTTTAATTCTTTGGAAAGGGTTTTATCGGTAATGCCTTTTACCTCTCTCGAAATTTGCCGAAAACGTTTCGGGCATTCCGATAATGAAAAAAGAATTAATAATTTCCATCTGCCCTCAACCGCATCGAGAGCATCTTTAATAGATAACATCGTTTTCGGACAACCGCCTTTTGACAACATGGCTTTATAATTACTTCCTTAACAGATAGCACTATCCAAATTGGAAGTACTATCGTTTGTATAGTAAAGGTATATAATTTTGCAAAAAACAAATCAATATGACAGAAAGTCCAAAAATTTCAAAAACACTGAATGTTGTATTGTGGCTTGCGCAGGCTTTACTGGCCGCTACATTTTTCTGGGCCGCATATATGAAACTTTTTTCTTCACCAGAACAGTTGGCTAATATGTGGCCATGGACTGCTCACAATTCAGGGCTAGTGAAATTCACCGGAGTGATTGATCTTCTTGGAGGATTAGGTTTGATCCTCTCGGGCATTTTTAATGTCTGGCCTAAACTCACGGTCGTTGCGGCTTATGGATCTATTGCGCTGATGGTCTCAGCCTCTGTTTTCCATATTTCAAGAGGTGAGGGATCGCAAATTGGATTTAATATTTTTGTA
>JAEUTM010000041.1 GCA_016788025.1 Bacteroidia bacterium | reverse complement strand
AGACTTTGATACCGCTCCTTACACCAAATCACCCGATGCCTACAAGTCGCGCGAATTAAAGTTAGCGCTGTGTATTTTTGGCGTTTGTTCTCTTAAAATAAAACGAACTGATACCATGAAACAAACCCTACTAATAGTTATCTGTCTTGTCACGCTTAGGTCTGCATCTCAAGTTCAATGGATCAAAACGCTTGGCGGCTCAGACACTGACTTAATAAATGATATAGCAACCGACAATTCAGGAAATGTTTATATGGCAGGGAATTTCCAGGATACGATCGATTTCGATCCGGGACCTGGTACTTACACCTTATGGGCTGGCGTGGCCGGGTCGGATGCGTTTCTTGCCAAATACAACAGTGCCGGTGCACTTATATGGGCAAAGAGTTTTGGGGATACAATATTTTTTGATCAGGGGGAAAGAATCGCTTTTGATAATTCAGGTCACGTTTACCTGACCGGTTACTTCCGCAATCATGTGGATTTTGATCCGGGACCCGGAACAACAACGCTTAATTCTATTTTTTATTCAGGGACTCCTTCAAGGGATGTTTTTGTGAGTAAGTTCGACACATTGGGAAATTTTCTTTGGGTGAGAGCAGTTGGCGGAGGTACTTTTGACATAGCCCGGGATGTTGCGGTCGATCAGAATGGGGATGTATACGTAGCCGGTAATTTTCAATGGACAGCAGATCTGGATCCCACAGCCGGAAGTTATACGGCTACGTCATCGGGGAAGTACGATCCATTTATTCTGAAATTGAGCAGCTCGGGAACATACCTTTGGGCCAGACATTTCGGGGGGGCTGACCAGGACCAGATCAGCGCTATTGATCTTGACGCTGCGGGAAACCTTTACGTTGTTGGTACTTTTGAAGGAACAACAGACCTTGATCCGGGGTCGGGCACCTTTACAGTTGCTTCGAACGGAAATTTTGATGGATTTATAAGTAAATTCAATTCTTCAGGAAACCTTATCTGGGCAAAAAGAATAGGGGGGGCAAATAATGATGTAATAGAGTGTATTGAAATAGATTCTAATTGTAATCTATATCTCGCTGGAGGTTTTCAAAACGTCGTCGACTTCAATATGGGTTCAGGTACATATACCTTAAACTCTCAGGGAACCGATGTTTTTATTAATAAAATAGACTCTGCCGGCAATTTTTTATGGGTCAAACAGCTTGGTAATATGAACCTATCCAACGCCAGAATCTGGATGTTCGACAGAGATGCTGCCGGTAACATATATACATCCGGAACCTTCTTAAATACTGTGGACCTTGATCCCGGTCCGGGTACTTTTACTATTTCGACGAATCTTCCTGGCGGTCAGATGTTTGTTTGCAAACATGATGTTTCAGGAAATTTTCAGTGGGGGGCTGCATACGGAAGAATTATTAGTTCTACTGTAACCGGCGGAGTACCCTTCGGTATCAGCGCGGATAATTTAGGGAATGTTTACTGCGGAGGTTGGTTCAAAGGAGACGTCGATCTTGATCCCAGTGCGGCAACATCAACATTTACAAGTCCCGAGGGAGATATGTTCTTTTTAAAAATTGGAACAAACTGTCTGGATGCACCCTCAGCCCCCTCTGTTATCTATGGTCCGGACCATGTTTGCGTGGGATCCACTAGTCACATTTATAGTGTAGAACCTTTACCAGGAGCCGCGTCCTACATCTGGTCGCTACCTTCGGGGTGGACGGGGACCAGTGCTACGAATACCATTTTATTAAACCCTTCTTCAAGCGGTGTATTTAGCGTTGCAGGCTCTAATGCCTGCGGTACCGGATCATTCTCGACTTACAGCATTAATATAAACGCATTGCCTACGTTGATTGTTTCAAGCGCTCAACCAATGCTATGCAACGCGCAAACCACAACGTTAACCGTTAATGGTGCATCCACTTACACATGGAACGACGGCACAACGGCAAATGCTATTCCGATTGCACCTTCCATAACAACCGTGTTTACCGTTACAGGCACAGATGTCAATGGCTGTGTTGATTCCGTAACCTTCACACAGCAGGTTTATCCGTTACCAACGCTTTCGGTTTCAGTGAGTAGCCCTGCTATTTGCTTTGGCGAAAGTGCTACGTTGCAGGCCACTGGGGCTAACAATTACACCTGGACTTCTTTCGGGACGGGTGCAAGTTTGAGTGTTTCACCACTCTCTACGATGGTTTATACCGTAAATGGAACAGATGCGAATGGATGTCAAAACTCTGCTACGCTTGGTTTAATTGTAAATTCATTACCTGTTGTGAGCATTTCTTCGAACGATAGTGTTTTGTGTGCGGGAGAAAGTTCAACCCTCACTGCGGGTGGTGCAACCAGCTACACCTGGAGCAACAACCTGACAACAACAGAAATTACAGTTACTCCCGCATTCACTTCAACCTACAGTGTTACAGGAATTGATATCAACGGTTGTATAAATTCCTCGGCGTTTACCCAATCTGTTTCGATATCAAACTTAAGCGTTTCAGCAAGTGATACGGTGATTTGTGTTGGAGAAACATCTACGCTTAGTGTAAACGGAGCTGCAAGTTATGTCTGGAACCCTGGAGGTACGGGCTCCGCAATAAGCGTTTCACCCGGAGCAAATACAGTGTACACAGTTACAGGAACGGATTTACACGGCTGCATTAATTCAGCCACAATCGGACTTGACGTAAATGCTCTTCCCACTCTTAGCGTAATTGCAAGCAGCACTGTAATCTGTTCTGGCGAAAGCGCTACACTGTCATCGGTTGGAGCAATAACCTATAGCTGGAGTTCTGGCGGACAGGGGGCCGACATCACTGTATCTCCGAGTATCAGCTCTGCATATACTGTAACAGGCTCCGATGCCAATGCCTGCGCGAATTCAGCTACACTCCTTCTTACTGTAAATGCTCTGCCGACCATAAGCGCAACAGCTCAAAACGCGACAATATGTGCTGGTGGGAGCGCTACATTAACTGCAAGCGGTGCGACAACATACAGTTGGAGTTCCGGAGGTGTAGGGATGTCGGCTGTGGTGTCGCCGGTTAGTACCTTCAGTTATGTTGTTTCTGGAACTGATCTAAATGGTTGCACCAATAACGCCACAGTTGCTGTTAACGTGAATCCTTTACCTACTCTAAATATCCTTCCGAGCGCCACCGCTATCTGTATAGGACAATCAGCGACCTTAACGGCAACAGGCGCATCCACATATACGTGGAACCCAGGAGGCTTCGGATCTTCGATAACTGTTTCACCGAACCAGCTTACCACCTATACCGTCACAGGCACAGATGGCAATGTTTGCGTTAATTCCGTCAGTTTCGTTCTAACGGTTAACACACTACCAACTGTAAGTCTTGCCCCCAGTCATACAGCGATATGCCTGGGTGAAAGTGCCACTCTGACAGCGGGCGGTGCAACAGCATACAGCTGGAGTTCCGGCGGATCGGGTATAAGCACAGTGGTTTCACCGGGCGCTACAACTGCTTATACCGTCATTGGCACCGACAATAACCTTTGTACAAACAATGCTACGGTTGAAATTATCGTGAATCCATTACCAGCTATAAATATTCTGGCAAGTAATGCAACACTATGCATTGGGCAGAATGCAACCCTCACCGCCAGCGGTGGGTCGACATACAGCTGGAGCCCCGCGGGATCTGCCGGCAGTGTTGTTGTTTCGCCCATAACCACCTCGATATACACCGTTACCGGTTCCGATAATAATGCTTGTTCTGCTACGGCTACACTCCAAATCGTT
>JAEUTM010000498.1 GCA_016788025.1 Bacteroidia bacterium | reverse complement strand
ATAACATAGTCAGTCAAGCCCAAATGTGCAGAATAGAATCGGAAATAGTAAAAGTCACCGACTATGAAGCACTTTACAATGCCCTTCATTCAGGTAAATCATATGACTACATTTACCTAGCAACTCACGGACGTGAAATCTCATTTGGCAATATATCAGGAACCTTGGATATTACATGGCTGCAATTCGCAGCTTTGGTTTGCCATGGAGAGGTTAGCAAACCAGGGTGCATATTTCTACATTCATGTTGTCGTGGTGGAAATGAAAAGGTGGCATGGGATATGTTCGCTTGTTGCGAAAAAATTGAATTCGTTTGTGGGCCGAGACAAAAACTACTTCCAGTTGAACTTGTGATGGCATTTAATATATTTCTATTTAATGTTGAAGTAAGACGCACCGACCCCGTGCGGGCGGCTGAAAAAGTTTTAGATGCCACTGATACAAGACTTGTATGTTATGACAGAGCTGATTCTACTGTGGGGCATGAATTATTATCACCATTCAAATCAAATACAAAATGGCATTAATGCGGCTTATGATAAAATGAATGAATTTCGCTATCAGCAATCATTGAAGGCTCCTAGTCAAAAAGTCACTTATCAGGCTAAATATGCTGAAAATTAGCTTATGCCCATGGCTAAATTATATGGGTAATTCCCTAAATTTAAAGTCGGATTTTACAGTGTAAAACGCTCCGGCTGTTATACGTCGGACATGAATTGAAATATGAAACTGAGAATTGGTGATAAGGTCAGATTTTTAAATGAAGTAGGAGAGGGCACGGTTTCCCGTATTAAAGATAAAAACACTGTCTTTGTTGAGCTCCAGGATGGTTTTGAAATACCCTTTCAGGTGAATCAGTTGGTACCTATTCATACCGAGCTTATTGTTAGTAAGGATGCTGAGAATATTGAACTTAATCCCGAGGCGCACATTGCCGATGCCATTTATTTTGTGATCGAGCCCGATCATGATTTTCCCTCGCTCATAAACGATTATAAACTTTACTTGTTTAACGCTTCATCATTTAATCTCGTGTATTCATATTCCATTAAAGATGAGGAGTACTTTCAATCTCTGAAACACGGCGAAGTTGGTCCCTATCAGAAGGTTTTTCTGCGCCAGGTGAAACTGCAGTTCTTTAAAGATTATGCGTACCATAAGATAGAGTGCCTTCTTTTTAAGAATACCTTCTTCAAAGCCCAACCGCCTATCGCAGAGGTAATCTACATCACACCAAAAACCTTACAGGATTCAAAAGCGATTAAACACGATGAATTCAAATACCCGGTTTATGGATTTTTACTAAGAGATGAGTTTTTCAGCCGCGAAAAAATTGAACCGGAGTTGAATCCAATTGATATTGAAAGGCTGAAGGCTATCAAGGAGTTCAAATCTAAAAGCAAGATTTCAAAATCAAATAAGGAGTACCTTAAATCACTTGAAAAGGAAGTAGATCTTCATATCGAAGAACTGGTTGACAACACCTCGGGTCTGAGCAATTTTGAAATGCTCAATATTCAGCTTGAAAGGTTTGAAAAAGAAATGGACGAGGCAGTTGAAAAGAATATAAAAAAACTGATTTTTATTCACGGGGTTGGGAACGGCCGGCTGCGCCAGGAAATCGCTTCGATATTGAAGAAAACGCCAGGAATTACTTTCCAGGATGCTTCTTTCAAAGAATATGGTTACGGCGCTACACAAGTGAATTTTTTGTAATTAAATGCTAATTTTAAACGAATTTCAATATTTATGATCCCTTTTTCTCCACCACGGATAGACGACAAAATTTGCGATGAGGTAGTTGCTGCGCTGAAAAGCGGATGGATTACTACCGGACCGAGAACAAAATCATTTGAAAAAAAGATTACCGAATACTGTGGTAACAAAAACACTCTTTGTCTCAATTCGGCTACCGCTGGGCTGGAGATTATGCTTCGCTGGTTCGGCGTGTCTGAGGGCGACGAAGTGATCCTGCCGGCTTATACGTATTCAGCTACGGCTAACGTAGTAATTCATTGTGGAGCCCGTCCGGTATTTGTAGACGTGAGGGCTGATGATTTTAA
>JAEUTM010000492.1 GCA_016788025.1 Bacteroidia bacterium | reverse complement strand
ATGAGAAAATAATTACCCTCGACAGTATTGAACCCGTTGAGATTTATGGGGTAAATGATGTAAAGCTTAACGTTATCAAAAAACACTTTCCGAAACTTAAATTAATAGCCAGGGGTTATTCGTTGAAAGTTCTTGGGGAACCCAAAGAAATTGCAGAGTTTGAAAAAAAACTTGGACTTCTGATAGACCACTATCATAAAACCGGCATTCTCACAGATACTGTGATAGAGCGACTTTTGGGTCAAACCGGCAGTAATATACTTGAATCGAAAGAAGATATTTTAAACAATGACATTATTCTCTTCGGAAACAACGGCCTGGTCATAAAGGCCAAAACCGAGAATCAGCGGAGAATGGTAACCAGTATCGGGAAACACGATATGCTTTTTGCAATCGGGCCTGCTGGCACCGGAAAAACCTATACAGCGGTTGCTTTAGCAGTCAGGGCTCTTAAGAACAAAGAAGTAAAACGTATTATCCTTACGAGGCCGGCCGTTGAAGCCGGTGAGAACCTTGGATTTTTACCGGGCGACATGAAGGAAAAACTTGATCCTTACATGCAGCCTTTGTATGACGCCTTAAACGACATGATTCCAACCGAAAAATTGAATCAATACCTGGAAAGCCGAACGGTTCAGATCGCACCCCTTGCATTTATGCGTGGCCGTACACTCGATAATGCTTTTGTGATTCTTGATGAAGCTCAAAATACAACCGAGAGTCAGATGAAAATGTTCCTTACCCGTATGGGAGCCAATGCTAAATTCATTATAACCGGCGATGTTACACAGGTTGACCTTCCGAGCAAACAACCCAGCGGCTTGTTGCAGGCATTAAAATTGCTTAAAAAAGTAGAAGGCATAAGTATTATAGAGCTTGACGCCACTGATGTAATCCGACACAGACTGGTGAGAGCCATTATTGAAAAATACGACACTTCCAAAAACACGTGAATCCAGAACAAGTGAATTATTCGACCTTGAAAATCTTTTTTGTTGCTTTGTTTGTTAGCTTTGCTGGATTAACATTCGGACAGAATTTAAAGGAAAAAATAGGAAGCGCCACCTGGTACAGCAAGCAGGTTCTGGGCGATAGCATGCTAGTTCTGTCTAAGGATAATAAAACCGGAGCGAATCTCGAGTTAAAACTTTCCGGTACCGGGAAGTGTATTGTAAAAACCAACGGAAAAACTAAAGCCGATTCAACATTCCAATATTGTTTTGATAAGAAAAATTTTTCCGTCAATTATAAACTGAAAGATTCGGTAACGATGTATCGTTACGAGTTTTTGAAATCAGACGCTGCTAACCTCACATTGAGGATGAATTACAGTTTCCGTTACAAATACAAAAAGGGAAACGATACGATACTGATGCCGGAACTAACATTTAGCAGAGGAAAAGATATTAAAACCATCATGCAGGGAGAGGACATAACCCTTTTTGTCCAGAAAAAAGGCAGGCTTCACGATAGCATCGAACTGGCAGTATGGGGTCAATTTATTGGGTTTATTAAAGATACTATCATTATTGATTCGGACCAGTTTGTAGAACACAATTTTTATAAAAAATATCCTGATTCGCTACACTATTATTCGCCTTTGCTGATAGATACAATCATACGCATGAAGATCCCCGTGAAGTATATTGTTGGAATCTATAAAGAGCGTGAACCATTTGGAATGTATATGACGAGAATCACAGTAGGTGGAATGGCCCTTGGACTTGGCTTCATGGTTGCTTCTCTGACATCCGGCAAAGAAATAGAAGTTGGAAGTACTTTTGCAACCATTTCAACGGCAGCCTTCCTCACAGTGCCCGTTTCATTCGCAATAGGTACAATTTTCTCGAAACAAAAATTCAGGTTTAGCGGAGGGGATGATCCTGCGAAACTTTGGAAAATAGAGCGACATATGCCTCGCCCAAAAGTAAAAATCTACAAAAAGGGAAAACGAATTATTTAAAGCTCCTGTGCTCTACCTTATTCAATTCCTCCTTGCTGAGAGACTTAAAATAATCGTAAGTAATTTTTAAACCTTCAGCCCTGCTTACTTTTGGCTCCCAGTTAAGAATTTTCTTCGCTTTGGAAATATCCGGACGTCTTTGTTTAGGATCGTCTTTAGGGAGAGGCAATGAAATCAGTTTTTGTTTAGCCCCGGTTAATTTGAGAATTTCATCACCGAACTCCTTGATGGTGATTTCGCTCGGATTCCCGATGTTTACCGGCAAATGATAGTCACTCATCAATAAACGGTAGATTCCTTCCACAAGATCGTCTACATAACAGAAACTGCGTGTTTGAGATCCGTCACCAAACATTGTCAAATCTTCTCCTCTTAACGCTTGCCCAATAAATGCAGGTAATACGCGCCCGTCATTCAGTCGCATGCGCGGACCATAAGTATTGAAAATCCTTACGATACGGGTTTCCAATCCATGATAGTCGTGGTAAGCCATGGTAAGAGCTTCCATAAAACGTTTTGCTTCGTCGTAACAACCTCTTGGACCGACAGGATTTACATTCCCCCAGTACTCTTCCGTTTGAGGATGTACATGTGGATCGCCATACACCTCGCTGGTTGAAGCAACGAGCACCCTGGCTTTTTTAACTCTCGCGAGGCCAAGAATGTTGTGCGTTCCGAGCGAAGACACTTTTAAGGTCTGAATAGGAATTTTAAGGTAATCGATGGGGCTGGCAGGTGAAGCAAAATGCAGGATATAGTCAAGTTCACCAGGCACATGAACAAATTTGGAAACATCGTGATGATAAAACTCAAACTGCTCCAGTTTAAATAAGTGTTCAATGTTCTTCAGGTCGCCGGTAATCAGGTTATCCATAGCTACCACACGCATGCCTTCCTTAATAAAACGATCACATAAGTGTGAACCTAAAAAACCTGCTGCTCCTGTTATTAATACTCGTTTCTGCATTTTATTCTATGCGGATTTTATTTTGTGTTTATACCAATACAATAATAATCAAAGCCCAACTGTTTGATGTCTTTGTGATCAAAGATGTTTCTTCCGTCGAAGATTACTTTGCTGTTCATACGCTTCTCAAACTCCTTAAAGTCCGGCGATCTGAATTCAGGCCATTCTGTTACGATCAGGAGGGCGTCCGCCTTGTTCAGGGTTTCATACATATCTGTTGTGTAAGAAATGGTATCACCCAGGATACGCTGCGCTTCGTGCATCGCTACCGGATCGTAAGCCACTACACTTGCCCCTGCTTTCAATAATTTTTCGATAATTACAAGGCTTGGTGCCTCACGCATATCGTCGGTCTTCGGCTTGAAAGACAATCCCCATAAAGCAAATGTTTTTCCCTGGAGGTTGTTGTTAAAATGCGTTCTTACTTTGTTAAACAATACTTCTTTCTGCGCTTCATTCACCTCTTCCACTGCATTCAAGATTCGCATGTTGTATTTGTTTTCTTTAGCCGTTTTGATGAGTGCCTTTACATCCTTAGGGAAGCAACTTCCGCCGTAACCAACACCAGGATAAATAAATTTCGGTCCGATCCGGCCATCACTTCCAATTCCTTTCCTCACCATGTTCACATCGGCTCCCATGATCTCGCAGAGATTCGCTACATCATTCATAAAGCTGATTTTTGTTGCAAGCATGGCGTTTGCCGCATACTTGGTCATTTCAGCACTTGGGATATCCATAAAAATGATCGGGTGACCATTTAATAAGAAAGGCTTGTAGAGTTTACGCATGATTTCTTCGGCTTCATGCCTGTCGGTACCAACTACTATCCTGTCGGGTTTCATAAAATCTTCAATCGCTGCACCTTCCTTTAAAAACTCTGGATTGGAGGCCACGTAAAAGTCGATCTTAACGCCGCGTTTATCTAATTCCGCCTGTACTGCATTTCTTACTTTTTCGGCGGTAGTAACCGGAACAGTTGATTTTGTAACTACAACCAAAGGATGCTGCATGTATTTACCGATATCAGCGGCAACGCCAAGCACATATTTTAAATCGGCCGAGCCGTCTTCATCCGGTGGTGTTCCCACGGCAATAAAAGCAACCTCAGCTCCACCAATACTTTCTTGCAAAGAAGTTGAAAAATGCAGACGTTTTTTCTGAGCATTGCGCAGAACCATTTCCTCCAGGCCCGGCTCATAGATCGGAAGAATTCCCTTGTTCAGGTTTTCAATTTTCTTTTTGTCAATATCTACACAGGTAACGTCAACGCCTACTTCCGAAAAGCAGGTTCCTGTTACCAATCCAACGTATCCTGTTCCTACGACTGTTATTTTCATATTTATTCTAAATCCGCGCTATTTATTAAATAAGTTCCAATACTGTTTTGGTAATATATTCCAGGGTCTCCTGGTCGAGTTCGGTGTGCATAGGCAGAGAAAGCACCGTATCGCACAGTTTTTCTGTTACAGGGAACTTGATGTTATTATATCGCTCACTGGCGAAAGCTTTTTGTTTATGGAGAGGGATTGGGTAATAGATCATTGATGAAATTCCTCTTTCCGCCAGTTGTTCGCGAAGTTTCGCACGGTCTATCCCGCTTAGCTGAAGTGTGTACTGGTGAAACACATGGTTCGATTGTTTGGAGCGCACCGGCGTTTTCAGTTTTGCGTTTCCGGCAAAAGCCTTGTCATAAAAGTCAGCCACCTTATTGCGGGCAGCTGCGTATTCATCAAGATGTTTAAGCTTCACTTTTAATACCGCTGCCTGAATGGTGTCCAAAC
>JAEUTM010000489.1 GCA_016788025.1 Bacteroidia bacterium | reverse complement strand
AGGTATATGGACTGGCAAGCCCCTCTACCTTTAGGCCTGGAAAAACAGATTTAACAGAAGAGATTACTTTACCCAGTCGGTCTGAACTATCTTTTTTTATTGAAGGTAATGTAATTCCAACCAATCCAGCGTTCGAATGATAAACCGGCGATTGAAAAAGATTAAAGATGATCAGTTTGCAATTAAGTTTCTGCGCCAGCAAAGCAGCGTATCGGCAGGCATTTACTGAAGATTTTGTAAAATCTGTTCCGGCAAGTATCGTTTTCATGGTTTTAGTTTTTTTGAATAAAAAACCCGGCTTTACGGAGCCGGGTATCTGGCCTATTGTACTTTAATTTCCTTTGTTGGCGATTCTTTTAACGGTTCTTTTTTAGGAACCTGCAGGTGCAACACTCCATCGGTATATTTTGCGTCGATCTTGTCTGAGTTTACGGACTGAGGCAAGGTAAAAGAACGCGAAAACGAACTGTAATTAAACTCTTTACGCGTAAATCGTTTGTTCTCTTCGTTCGTTTCATTCTTTTTTTCAGCACTTACCGTCATCACATTGTTTTCAACGTTAATTTTAAAATCGTTTTTATTAAACCCCGGCGCGGCAAATTCGATATCAAATTGTTTGGCATCTTCCTTAATATTCACGGCAGGAAGGGAATTAGTAAATTCTCTTTCGAACCATGGGTTTCCGAAAAAACGATTGTTATCAAAAAAGTCAGATAACAGCGAAGGAAATAATTCCTCTTTTTGGTTTGATTTTATTAGGCTCATGATATTTTGTTTTTTTGTCTGTTGTTAACCAGACTGGTTTAACTTAATTTCTATTCAAAATTACGGGTCAAACTACGCCTCTTCCATGAGTTTACTCAGAAACAGAATTGATCTTACTCAGCTCTTAACCGGTTTTCTTCCATGTAACTGCTCAGACTTTCGCCTTCCTTATTCTGGCGATCAAGCGTCCAATTATCGGTAACGGTTGTTTCCAGCCATACTTTTCCCGATTTGCGAAAAACCTGTACGCCTAAACCGTAAACATCTGAAAAGTGTTGTTCAAGCTCCCCAACCGTTGTGTTGGGAGTGATGGTAATGGTACCCGATTTATGGATCGTACGACATTCACCAAGTGTTTTGGTAGGGTGTTTAATAAATTTCTTTGAAGAAGCTCCTCCTGGTTTATGTGGTTTGGCAAAAAATTCCAGCTTCAGAAACGGAAAAGCATTTGTAAAAGCCTCCTGGATGGCGAAGATTTTACGGTTATCATTAATGGTAATTTTCATATGTTGTTTTTTTAATTATGAATGGTTAATAGCGGCGCTTTTGCATGAAAGGCCATGTTTTTGGTATTACGTTTCTTAAATAATGTGGCGAAAAAGTTATGATAGCGCGGAACCATCACAACCATATCCATGTGTTTTTCTTCAATAAACTCGTTTATTCCGCTCACTACATCAGTATTAACGGCTGAATGAAAACTGTGATTCTGCGATTGAAGCAATTGTTCTAGTTTGATTCCCTCCACGGCCTGCGCTACAGTGGGAAGCTCGTTTTCTTTTCCAACAACGTTCAGCACGTAAATGTGTGAATTAAACATATCGGAAATTTCTTTAATAGGATCGAGAAGCGTTGGATTGCTCAGCGACTGGTAATCGGTTGCCAGCAACACTTTTTTAATGCTCTTAAATTTTGCGGTAGATGAAACCGAAAGCACAGGGTATTTCGACCTGGCAATCATTTCTGAAGTAATAGAACCAATGAGCTTTTCTTCCAGGTAACCCACGCCATGTGTTCCCATCACAACCAGGTCGGCTTTTTGTTCCAGCGCATATTTATCTATTACATCGGCAGCCAGGCCCTCCGAACAGGAAAGTTCAACGTTAAATCTCCTGCCATGTTTAGTAAGCAACTGATAACGAATTCTTCTCAGACGGCGCATACAATCTTTTTCCACTTCTTCCGACATTGGTAATACCACTGGCGTTTCCGATGGAATCACTACCGGATGATAGGCGTGCAATAAAACCAACTTTGCCTTGGCTCTTTTTGCAATCTCAGCTGCATAATTAATTGCATTTCTCGAAGCTTTTGAAAAATCCGTTGGT
>JAEUTM010000477.1 GCA_016788025.1 Bacteroidia bacterium | reverse complement strand
GTTCCTCATTTTTTCCAGGCCCGGAATGGTAATGTCAACTACTTGTTTGTAAGTAGCAATATGCATTGCGGTCGGATACGTATCGTTACTTGATTGTGATTTATTTACATCATCATTAGGATGCAGAACTTTTTTCTCGTCGGTCAATTTTCCACCGCTTAATACATGAGCACGGTAAGCAATCACTTCATTCGCATTCATATTACTTTGTGTACCCGAACCCGTTTGCCAGATTACCAAAGGGAACTGATCATCCAATTTACCGGCAATGATCTCGTCGCATACTTTGGCAATCAAATCTGTTTTATCTTTTGCAAGCACTCCCAACTCATTATTAGCCAGGGCTGCTGCCTTTTTCAAATATCCAAAAGCATAAATAATCTCCTTTGGCATACTTGCTTCCGGACCGATCTTAAAATTATTACGACTGCGTTCTGTCTGAGCGCCCCAATACACATTAGCAGGTACTTTTACCTCGCCCATTGTGTCAGTTTCTATTCTGAATTCCATACAATAAAATTTTGAGCTATAAATGTAGCAATTTCCCTGTGGCTAAAAATGAAGAAATGGAATTATTTACCGCGAAAAAAGCGTTAGTTTCCAGCAATTTCAGAGCCTTCGGCTGTGTCCTGGTCCACAATCAGGTCTAGGCTCCTGATGACTACATACTGGGGATCTATCCAGAGTGCACCGGATTTAGCAAATTCACTGAGTGAACACATCGATGCCTTATAGGGCGATTGTTTCAGTTCAGGTTCTTTCCGTTTTAAAATAACCTTGCACTCAAGGTTCTGGTAACCGTCAAACTCGTATAATTTATTTTCTTCAATGATCTTGATCAGGTTTTCGCTGTAAGTGGGAGAAGTAGCATATCCGGATTGTTTTAATCCGATACACCAACTCTTATAATCTCTTACATCGAGGTTAAAGAGATGAGCGTATCTTGCGCGGGATCTGAGGAACAGACTGTGATCGGTGTATGATTCCTTCACGTTATTATATTTTCTAAAACACTCATTATCGCTGTCATCGGTCTGGGTTATAGTATCGCCGCCCCACTCGCGGTGACATTTAATCCCAAAATGATTGTTTGATTTCCGGGCTAAAGAACTTGTGCCGCTGCTGCTTTCGTAAATTGCCTGAGCCAAAATAACGCTGGCAGGTATGCCGTGCTCCACCATTTGATTTACGGCTTCATGTCCGTATGCCTCCAGGTAAACATAAATCTTAAACTGTGGAGGCTGTGCATTGACTTTCAAAAAAGAACAAAGAAGGAAAAGTAGAGTAAATTTTTGTATTGAAAATCCTGCTTTTATCATCTATATTTACAAAAATAGGCCCCTCCTGCAAGCCTATTCAGACCCATTTATTTATATATCAACAATGCATTTTTGAAAAACATGAAATCATACATTTTAACTTTCTTAGTGTTTACGGGCATACATCAGGGGTTTTCCCAGAAATTAAGCTACCCGGTTACAGAAAAACAGGACGTGAAAGAGACGCATTTCGGCACTGTGGTTGCCGACCCTTACAGGTGGCTGGAAGATGACCGCAGTGCGAAAACAGAAGCCTGGGTAAAACAGGAAAACCTGGTAACTGAAAAATATTTAAGTTCTATTCCAGTTCGCTCGCGTTTAAAAGAGCGTCTGACCGAACTCTGGAATTTCAACAAACAAAGCGCGCCATTTAAAAAAGGGCAGTGGTTTTTTTGTTTCAGAAATAATGGTTTGCAAAACCAAAGTGTTTTGTACATCAAAAAAAGTCCGGATGATGTCGGCGAAGTATTGCTCGATCCAAATATCCTTTCCAAAGAAGGAACTGTTTCTTTAAGTGGAATTTCTGTTTCAAAAAACGGTAAGACTTTAGCTTACGGGATTTCAAAAGCTGGAAGCGACTGGGTTGAAATTCATTTTATGGACATCGAGACAAAAAAAGATCTGCCGGATGTGATCCGTTGGGTTAAATTTAGCGGTATGAGCTGGAAAGGCGACGGAATCTATTATTCCCGTTATGCCGAACCAAAAGGAAATGAACTGACTCAGAAAAATGAATTTCATAAAATCTATTTTCACAAATTGGGTAGTGCTCAGGATAAAGACGAACTTGTTTACGAAGACAAAGAACACCCTGATTATAATTTCGGAGCGCAGGTTACCGAAGACGAAAATTACCTATTCATCTCTACCAGTTTAAATACCAGCGGCCAGATGCTAATGGTGCAGGATCTGCGCAGTCCTCAGTCGGGCTTTCAAAAAATCTCGGTGAACTTTGACAATGAATACGATGTGATAGATAACATCGGTTCAACGTTTTACATGCTCACTAATCTCAATTCGCCTAGGTACAGACTTGTCTCCTTTGATTTTAATAATACTAATCCCGAAGCATGGAAAACAATTGTTCCGGAAAGCAAGGATCCTTTGGAAGGCGCACGTATTTTTCAGGGGAAATTAATTCTTAATTATTTTAAGGATGTTACTTCAAAGCTATATTGTTACAGCCTTGAGGGAAAATTCATTAGAGAAATAGAACTCCCTGGTCTTTGCCGTCTCACCGCATTTAACAGCGATAAAGAATCTGAGTATGCAGCTTATAGTATTGTTGATTTCACAGCGCCTGAAAGAAGTTTTGTGCTCGATACAAATGGGTGGAAAAGCAAAATAATTTTTCAACCCAACTGCAAGTTTGCATCGGCCGACTATGTAACCAAACAGGTTTTTTATAATAGTAAGGATGGCACCAAAATTCCAATGTTCATTACCCATAAAAAAGATCTTAAGATCAGCGAAGAAACACCATGTTTTGTTTATGGCTATGGAGGCTTTAATATTTCCATTGCACCTGAGTTTCGCATCGACCGGGCTCTCTTCCTCGAAAATGGTGGTATTTATTGTGTGCCGAATCTCCGCGGTGGTGGCGAATATGGAGAAGAATGGCATAAGGCCGGAACACGCTGCCAGAAACAAAATGTGTTCGACGACTTTATAGCGGCCTGTGAATACCTGGTTGCGAATAAATACACGTCTTTTAAAAAGATCGCCATTCATGGCCGAAGCAATGGTGGACTTTTAGTCGGCGCGGTTATGACCCAGCGCCCGGATATCTGCGCTGTCGCTATTCCCGCAGTAGGCGTACTGGATATGTTGCGTTTCCATTTATTTACCATCGGTCGTGCCTGGAGAGCCGATTATGGTTATTCCGATTCTGAAAGAGAATTCAACTGTATCTATAGATATTCTCCTCTGCACAATGTAAAAAACGTAAGTTACCCCGCTACTTTGGTGTTAACCGGCGATCATGATGATCGAGTGGTTCCTGCTCATTCGTTTAAATTTGCCGCTACGCTTCAGGAAAAAAACAGTGGTCCTAATCCAACGTTGATTCGTATTGACGTAAATGCCGGTCATGGCGCCGGGAAACCAACGTCCAAACAAATAGATGAATTTGCCGATATGTGGAGCTTTATTTTTTATAACCTGGGTATAAACTAGCCCCATGAAGAACTCATCTTCTTTACTTTTTTATTGCCTTCCGTTTCCGGAACGCGTAGGTTTACAGTATCACAGGGTCAAAATATTGACGCGAATCAGATTGATGTATATAACTCCCCTGGACAAAATATTTCATCTAGTCTTAACAATGAAAGATCTTCAGAGTTCGGTATTAAACTAAACATCAGGTCGCAGGTCTTTATTTTGTAAGAATCTAAACAGGTGGTTCGGAGATTCTGAAAAAGCTAGTGTTAGAGTCCCGTTAAAAAAATACAATCAAGAGCTTTTTGTTAAAAACATTGTCAAGCCGCAAATTGCGGCTTTTTTTTTACCTGTATTTTTATAGGGATGAAGCGCTTTCTCTTTGGTATTTCCGGGCTCCTGGTCCTGATCTTTTTTTCGTTTATTCCTCCTGAAAAAAAGAAAGATCCCGATTTTCTGACGCTGCAGAACAAGTGGGTAGATTCTGTTTTTAATTCTTTAAGTCTGGATGAACGGCTAGGACAGCTTTTTATGGTTGCCGCGTATAGCAACAAAGATCTCAAACATGTAAAGGAGATCCGCGACCTTGTGGTTGATTATCGCATCGGGGGACTCATCTGGATGCAGGGCGGTCCGGTTAGACAAGGCAAACTGGCAAATTATTACCAGACATTAGCAAAAACACCGCTCATGTACAGTATGGATGCGGAATGGGGATTAGCTATGAGGTTAGATTCTACCATTCGTTATCCAAAACAAATGACCCTTGGAGCCATTCAGAACGATTCTCTTATATATTACATGGGAAAACAAATTGCCCGCGAATGCAAACGACTTGGTGTTCATGTAAATTTTGCTCCTGTTTCCGACGTCAATAACAATCCGCTTAACCCGGTAATTGGAAATCGCAGTTTTGGCGAGAATAAATACAAGGTTGCTAAGAAAGCATACATGTACATGCAGGGATTGCAGGATGAGAAAGTGATGGCCTGCGCTAAACACTTTCCGGGACATGGAGACACTGATAGCGATTCACACCATTCGCTGCCCATTGTAAACCATAGTAAAGAAAGACTGGACAGCCTGGAACTCTATCCTTTTCGATATCTGTTCGACAGAGGATTGGCCAGCGTAATGGTAGCCCATTTGAACGTCCCTGCTCTGGATACGGCAAAAAATCAGGCCTCTACTTTGTCCCCTTATGTTGTGAATGAACTTCTGAAAAAGAACATGGGCTTTAAAGGATTGGTTTTTACAGACGCCCTGAACATGAAAGGCGTAGCAAAGTATAATGAAGCGGGAGTTGCAGATGTAAAGGCGCTACTGGCAGGTAATGACGTTTTGCTCTTTAGCGGTAACGTTCCAAAAGCAATGGATGAAATTAAAAAGGCGATTAAAGAAGGGAAAATCACCCAGGAAGAAATTGACGCCCGCTGCAAAAAAATTCTGAAAGCTAAATACTGGTGTGGCATGTCGGCCAAACAGGAAATTGTAACACGTTTCTTGTCAAAAGACATTAATAACAAAGCCAGTGAAGAACTTAACGATAAACTCGCCGAAGCTTCGGTGACACTTCTTAAGAACGATAAAAAATTTATACCGCTACGTGGCATAGATAGCCTGCGACTGGCAGAGGTGTCTATTGGGGTTGACGAAAACAATACACTTGGAAACACTTTACGCAATTACGCTTATGTAGAACATGTGGGAATAACACATGACGCAAAAAAGGAAGATATACTTGGTGCCTTTGAAAAAATAATGAATGCTGATGTGGTGGTTTTGCAATTAAACAAAACCACTGCTAAGCCAGATAATAATTACGGTCTCGGCACACAGAGCATTCGTCTCGTTGATTCCATTGCCCGCTTAAAACCTACCATATTAGTTGTAAGTACAAATCCATATGTCCTCAATACATTAAAATCAACAGATCCATTTAAAACCATTATTGTGGCTTACGAGTATTTACCATCACTCCTAAAGGCTTCCGGAAATGCCATTATGGGTGGAGTAAAAGTAAACGGACGTTTGCCGGTAAGCACACTGTACTACAAAGCCGAAAGCGGGTTAGACCTGGATGCGCTTTCCCCACAGACATTACAACAGACGAAAGAAACGTTTATAGAGAAAAAATTCCGCGTTGTAGACAGCATCGCTTTGGCAGGAATAAAAGAAAAAGCCTACCCAGGTTGTCAGATTGTAGCCATGCAGAATGGGCAGGTCATTTACCAAAAATCCTTCGGCGCCTTTACTTATGCTTACGATTCAAAACCGGTAGATAATGGAAGTCTGTATGATCTGGCCAGCCTCACAAAAATTGCCGCTAGTTCTCTTGCGCTGATGAAACTGGAGGGGGATAGTTTGTTTGACCATAATAAAACGCTTGGCGATTATCTTCCATATTTAAAAGGAAGCAATAAAGAGAAAATTGTTATTGAAGACGTTTTATCTCACCAGGCTGGTTTAGTGGCATGGATTCCGTTTTACCTGAAGAGCCTCGAGAAAAACGGAAAGTATAAACCCGGTTATTATTCGAAGAAAAAAACAGAAGAGTATTCCGTGCAGGTTGCAAAAAATCTATTTACAATTCCGAGCTTCAGAGACACTATATACAAACGCATTGTAGATTCAAAGATTGAAAATCCCGGTAAATACCTTTACAGCGACCTTGGGTATTATTTCCTGCAACAGATCATTGAAGAACAAACACACAAAAAGCTGAATGAGTATGTAAGCGATCTTTATTTCAAAGTTGGGATTGGCTTAACCTATCTTCCCTTAAACTATCTCTCCAAAAAACAGATCGCTCCAACGGAAAATGATGAGAAATTCAGAAAACAGATCATACAAGGTTATGTACACGATCCCGGAGCAGCCCTGCTTGGAGGCGTTGCCGGGCATGCCGGGTTGTTCGGGAACGCGCTCGATGTTGCCAAGTTGATGCAGCTGTATCTTAATAAAGGAGAATTAAACGGGGTGCGTTTGCTGGATAGTAATGTAGTGAAGGATTTTACGAGTTGCCGTTTTTGTCCCAATAATCGCCGTGGCTTATGTTTTGAAAAACCCGAAACCGATCCTAAAAAAGACAACCCCGTAGTTGCCGATTGTAGTCCTGAAAGTTTCGGACATAGTGGTTTTACTGGCACTTTTGCCTGGGCCGATCCTAAAAACAAACTGGTGGTAGTTTTTCTCAGCAACCGCGTGTATCCGAATGCTGAAGATAATAAACTGGCTAAACTTGGAATTCGCGGGAAGATCCACAAAGCATTTTATGAAGCACTAAAATGACCGAAAATCACCAGTTAAACTGATGATTTTCGGTCATTTCATTTTTAGTATTTTTGGAAGTCTTTGCTCCAAAAAATCGTAAAGGCCACATACTGTAACTAATTCATCAAGTTGAAATGATGCTTTCTGGTGCGGGGTGATCACAAAAACATTTTTACACTTAAGGTCTTCTATGCATTCGTAAAAGCCGCGCGTCAGGTAGGGTACATTACCGGTTTTAATTTCAATACATACAATAGGTTTAATACCTTTTACGAGGACAAGATCCATTTCACTTCCATCATGCGTTCTGTAGTAATAAGGCTGAATGGTTGCGGGCAAAAGCTGAATGATCTGTTCAATAACGTACCCTTCCCAGGCGTTACCGGCAGCAGGATTAAATAACAATTCTTTCGGAGAGGTAATATTGGTAAGATAATGCAGCAAGCCGCTATCACGCATGTAAACCTTGGGACTTTTTACAATACGTTTTTTAGCGTTCGTGAAATAGGCGGGCAGTTTCCGCAGCATAAAAGCGCCTTCCAGATAGTCGAGGTAACGATTTACCGTTGTAGGACTAACATCCAGGCCTTTCGCAAAAGACTGGGCGTTCCAAACACCTCCATGAAAGTGGGCCAGCATTCTCCAGAGTTTAAACATCAGGTCCGTGGAAAAACTCACTCCA
Organism: Bacteroidia bacterium; assembly: GCA_016788025.1. Taxonomy (GTDB): domain Bacteria; phylum Bacteroidota; class Bacteroidia; order B-17B0; family Aurantibacillaceae; genus Aurantibacillus. The sequence continues at coordinate 9,578 of JAEUTM010000477.1, read as the reverse complement.
AAAAGAGTATTGAGGTCTCTTTCGATAAATGTTCTGAAAAAATTATCAAGCCAGCGGAAACATTCCTGGTCATTTCTAGCAAGCCAGGCATCCGGAAAGCCTCCTCTAAACCAATGTTTATTGACGTCAGACTGCTTCTTGTAAATCTCCGATAAATTAAAGGGATCAATTTCAATATAGGCTATCCGGCCCGCAAGCGTTTCAGAAACTCCCTGCACAAGATGTGGAGAGGCAGATCCCAAAAGCAGGTATTTCCCTTTTGTTTTATTTTTATCTACCAGAGATCTTAATAATTCATATAACTCCGGCATTCTCTGAACTTCATCAATAACAACTGTAGAAGCATCAAGAGAACTCAGAAAAAACTCAGGGTCTTTAAAAAGCGCTTTGTCTGAAGGACTTTCAAGGTCAAAATACAGGTTTTTAGGCCCGCTATACAGTTCTTTGGCCAGTGTTGTTTTACCACTTTGCCTTGGACCAATAATGGCCACAACGGGAAACTGCCGCATACAACTTTTTATTTCGCCTTCTTTTGCCCGGGTAATCATTCCGTAAAGATATTAAAAGATTACCGAAATTCCAATATTTAACTGATGATTTTCGGTCATTTATCATTTCGTTTTTTAGCGCAATTTATGCTACATTTGCCGCGTGAAACTCCTGATACTTACACAATATTTTCCGCCTGAAGTCGGCGCACCGCAGAATCGTCTCTTTGAACTGGCTGTGCGCTTAAAAAAACTTGGGATAGATATCACTGTACTTACCGCTATGCCTAATTATCCGCAAATGGAGATCTACGAAGCATATAAGGGTAAAAATTATGTATATGAGGAAATGGAAGGACTGAAGGTTCACAGGACTTCTATTTATGTTTCAAAAAACAAATCCATCGTTCACAGGCTTAGGAATTATTTCTCATTTGTGATCAGCAGTGCACGAACCGGAACAAAAAAACTAAATAATGCGGACTTTCTCCTTGTTGAATCTCCCCCGCTTTTTCTTGGGTATTCAGCGATGTATCTTGCACGCAAGAAAAAGGCCAAGCTCATTTTTAATGTCAGCGATCTTTGGCCGGAAAGTGCGGAAAAGTTAGGTGTTGTTACCAATAAACAAATGCTGGCTATGGCTTATCGCCTCGAGGAAAGGCTCTATAAAAAATCTGCACTGGTTACCGGGCAAACCCAGGGGATCTGCGAAAACATCCGCACCAGATTTCCAGGAGTAAAAACGTATTGGTTGCCAAACGGCGTTGATCTTAGTTATTACGATCCCGAAAAAACAAAAGCTGGTGACTGGAGACACAGCCACGGTATTGCCCCTGATGATTTTGTATTTATGTATGCGGGGATCATTGGCATTGCGCAGGGATTAGAGATCATTCTTGAGGTCGCCAGAAAATTTGCAAATGTACCCAAACTTAAATTTGTATTAATGGGTAGCGGTCCGGAAAAGGAAAGACTACTTAATCTTAAAGCAGAATGGAAGCTCCAAAATGTTCTCTTTATTGATCCGATCAGCAAAAAGGAAATGCCCTCCGTGCTGAAGAGCATCAATGCAGCTATTATCCCGCTGAGAAAACTCGAGCTTTTTATGGGTGCTATTCCATCAAAAATTTTCGAAAACCTGGCCATGGAAATTCCCATTTTGTTGGGTGTGGATGGGGAAGCGAGGAAACTTTTCATCGAACGGGGAAACTGTGGAATTTATTTTGAGCCGGAGAACGCCGATTCTTTGTCGGCCGGCATTCAGAAATTACTCGATGATCCGGATCTGGCACGAAAATTAGGTCGTAACGGTCGCCAATATGTGAATCTGAATTTTAACCGGGAGAACATTGCCAATAGTTTTTACAAAGAACTATTAAAGCTGCAATAGCTTGGCAGAGCCTGATGAAAAAGCTATCTTAGTGCCCGCATCAGGTATGGAGATCAGTCTCAAACAAAAATTCTTTTATTTTTTTCCGGTACTTCTGTGCTTTTGCCTGCCCTTTGGTTCTCTGCTTCTTTCCGGAATTGTAACGGCCTGGTTTGTCTATTCGTTCTTTTGTATCGACAAAGAACAATTTAAAAAGGGTATTCGGAACAAGTTTTTTATAGTACCTGTTCTTTTCTTTTTTCTCACCTTAATCAGTGCTCTACTCTCACAAAATAAAGAAGAAGCTTTGTTTTCTATTGAGATCAAATTAACTCTGCTGATCTTTCCCTTTTTGTTCTTTTGTTTTAAATGGTCACTTAATATTTTAAAACGTTGCGTCATTTCTTTTGTCTCCGGATGTTTTTTTGCTTGTCTTTACCTTATCGCGAGAGCCTTCATGTATGCTTCCAACGGGCAGAGTGAGTACTTTTTTTATTCCCTGTTCTCGGACTTTATCCACGCTTCCTATTTTGCGATGTACCTCATCCTGGCTATTACCTTTGTAATTGTACTTTATAATAAGTGGTTCAGCACCCAAAAAAGTATCATTTATAGTTCTTATTTTTTCGTTTCTATTTTTATTACCTGCATCTTTTTATGTTCTTCCAAACTCGGGATCATTAGTTTTTTCATTTGTTTGCCAATTCTGGTGTTATACAGGTTAAAAGAATATCTTAATCTTTCCAGGACTATTATCCTTGCTGTGTCTTTCCTTGCCCTTATTGTTATTGCTGCGAAACTTTTCCCGGAATCATTTCAACGGATGAACTCTATTACTTCTTTAGATACAGACCATATTGATAAAACATCTTCCGAAAGTACAACGGTTCGGGTTCTTATCTGGAAGGAATGTATATCGATCATAAAAGAACATCCCATTTTTGGCACCGGTGTAGGTGATGCGAACGATGCTCTATACAAGGCTTACGAAAAAGATGGTCTTAGCGGGGCATTTGAACATATATTTAATGCACACAATCAATACTTTCAGACTCTGATTGGTTTAGGGATCACAGGATTTATTTTTTTGTTCCTGATGACTATCGGTTTGTTTATCCTCGCGATCCGGAAAAAGCATTTTTTACTCCTGATCTTTTCCATTCTCATTATTCTGAACTTCGCTGTGGAAAGCATGTTACAGAAGTCTGCCGGTATTTTATTCTTTATGTTTTTCTATTGCCTCTTCAATTTAGTAAGTGAAAAAGAATTGTTAATTTCCACAAGGGAAGAGGCTTAATTTGAGAGGTAAAACAAATATCATATCATTTCATTTAAAATTATGCATCACGGTACTTTACTGTATTGCCTTTGACTCTGTATTTGCACAGGGCGATCAACGTTTTATCTGGCCCATCGACAGTCCGTTTGTAATGACCGCCAATTATGGTGAACTCAGGCCAAATCATTTTCATACCGGCATTGATTTTACAACGCATGGCGAAATAAAACGTCCTGTTTACAGCATCTACGAGGGTTATGTATCGCGGGTTCGTGTAAGTCCAACTGGTTATGGAAATTGTGTATACATCACACATCCCAATGGCAAAGTAAGTGTGTATGCGCATCTTACTGCATTTAGTTTAAAAATCGATAAGGTGGTAAGGGACTATCGCCGCGACACTCAAAGTAATGAGGTAGAACTGCTCCCAAAACCGCGCCTGTATGTTCGTAAAAATGAAATTATTGGTCTGTCTGGAAATAGTGGTAATTCAACGGGACCGCATCTTCACTTTGAGATCAGGGATGAGATTTCGGAAGTACCCTTAAATCCCCTTTTGTTTTATAAAATAAAAGATAAAACTCCTCCGAAGGTCGAACGTCTTGCCATTTTTGATCTGGCCGATACTCTAAATCCGCGTTTACTTAAAACCATTCATGTTAAAACAAATGCAAGGGATAGCATTTATCTGGAGAACGATCATATTGAAACGCAAAGTTCCATTGTAGGCTTCGCATTTTCAGGTCTTGATCGTTTTACAAATACCGGCAGTCCGAACAATATTTTTGCTGTGAGCATTGATATCGATGATCTTCCTTTTTATGGGCATAAACTAAATAACATTCCATTTTCAGATTCACGTTATATTAATGAATATTATGACGAGATTGACCGTCATAAATTCCAGAAGTGTTTTATGCCAACGATCTTCCCTGCCGGAATGTATGACTACACGTTTACTCGTGGCAGAACCTTGCTCGATACCAGTAGACACAAAGTACTTATAACATTCAGTGACGAATGTGGGAACAGCAAACGACTATTGTTTTACATAAGACCTAAAAAATCTAATTATTACGAAGAACCAAACTTCAAAAGCGATGTGTTTGTAAATTGTATGCGCGACACCGTTATTTCCCAAAACGACTTGCAATTAACGATACCTGCTGCGTCATTATTCAGATCCTCCTACCTTGAACTCACACGCCAGTTTGACAAAGGAAACCTGAGCATTGGGCCCTATTTAAATCTGCGACAAGCCATAAAAGTATCCTTTAAGATCCCGGAAAAATTTTCGACAAGTCCCAACAAACTTGTTTTAGTGGGAAGCACCACCGGTACGAGCATTGCAACGGTAAGAAATGATTCCCTGATTTTTACAATCAAAAACTTAGGCAATTTCAAACTGATGTATGATACCGCACCTCCAAGGATAAAAATCCGTCATACCCCAAAACAAATTGCCAATGCCTGGGAGATGGAGGCGTTTTCATTTACAATTACGGATGAGCTAAGTGGCATTGCCAAATACAACCTCTGGATTAATAACACCTGGGTTCAGTGTGATTACGATGCAAAGAACGACGAACTCATTTATTATTTTGATGAGGAAAGTCCTTTTGGACTATTGAATTTTAAACTCGAGGTGGAAGATAAATGCGGGAATAAGAGAGAGTTTGATTATTTGTTGAAGAAGTAAATTGAAATTTAGATGAAAAAGAAAATTGCCATTTCCGTAATATCGATATTACTCATGTGTTTGGTTCTATTTTCTCTTTTTAAATATAATTGTTGTACAGAAGTCAACGATTTTAAGGGCATGTTAATTTGCAAAGATTCTGTAGGGATAAATTTACTGCTAGCTCGATCAGATAGTTATATCAAAAATCATGAACATGAAGTTCGAAATCGAGTTTTATACTTAAAGATAATCGAAGCATCAATATTCTGTCCGAGTTTTAGCAGTAAAAAACATGAGGGTAACTTCAAAATTTTAATTGACTGTAACGAAATATCTTCCATTCAAATAGGAAATGAGTACATCGCATTAGATTCAGTTAAAAGGTGTTTTTATTGAATAAGGCATTTGATTTTTATTTAATACGAAAGATTTTAAAATAAAAAAAACCGGATAATTTCCGGTCTTTTTACTTTTAAGTCACTTTGAGCAGCTTGTCATAAGTTTGTCGAAGGATAGTCGAAGGGAAATCGAGAAGTTTACTTAACTGAACTTAATTCCTCCCGCTCACGTCTCGATAAAATCCTCCTTCGTCGGACCACTCGACGTGACAGGCTTTGGTTTAATTCGCTGCCTTAACCGCTTTCTTCTCCACAATTTTGCTTACGCGGTACACGAAGTACATACACAGTAAAAACACGGCTACCATAATATAACCAAGAATATTAAAATTCTGTAGCGGGCTGCTTTGATCCGGACGCATCACGATTAGTCCGGCAACGATAGCACCGATGCCACCTGCTGCCTGTTGTAATGAAGAGTTGATACTCATATAAGCCCCGCGATCTGCCATACCCGGAACGGCGGAGTTCAGAGCCACTGAAGGCACCATACGTCCCATGATTCCCATGAACATAACCACGTTGATCATGATCACGATCCATAACGGCACCGGGGTTAAGTTGGTGTAGATGATTACCATGACACCCGCAAGAATTGTTCCGATGGTAAACAGTTTAAATTTGTCAATGGAGTCAGAGATCTTTCCAATCAATGGCATAATGATAACCGAACCAATTCCAGTACAGAAAAAGATAGTTGACAGATCATCCTGGGCAATATTCACGTTGTTTACCAGGAAGGCCGTTGTAAAAGGCATGATCATAAATCCGCCCAGTGAGAGGAAAGCCGTTGCAAGGAATCCAATCCTGTAGTCTCTTTTCTGAATGGTGTGCCACAAATGCATAAAGGCATTTTTGTCACTTTGTAATTTAAGGTGTTCGTTAACCGGTTTTAATTTTATGACTGTTACTATTCCGATTAAAGCGCCAAAAATCACCACCATAAAAAAGGTCCAGTGCCAGCCCATGGCGCTAGCAATTTTTAAACCAATTGGAATCCCCAATACCTGGCTTGCGGCAAAACCCATCTGTACAAATCCCATCACACGTCCTCTTTGGTTAATGCTGAACACGTCGGTAATAATGGCCATTCCAATAGAACCAACGACGCCACCGAAAATTCCAGTAACGATACGCGCGATAAGGAGCGTTGCATAACTGTTTGCCATACCGCAAAAAATAGTTCCCAGGATAAAACCTGTGTAAAAGAACAGGAGGAGTTTTTTGCGATCAAACTTGTCCGCAAAACCTGCCGCTAAAAGTCCCGAAGCGCCGGCACTGAGAGCGTAAGCTGAAACCACAGTTCCGAATTGTGCATCAGTGATCTTCAGGGTTTTCATTAAAATGTCTCCAAGAGGGGACAGGATCATAAAATCCAGGATAATTGTAAACTGCATCAGCGCAAGTATTGCCACCACAAATGCCTGGTATGGCGTAAAGAGAGGTGCTTTTTTTGTGTCTGCCGCCGGGGCCTGTTGCCCTTGTTCTGTAGGACTTGTTGTTGTATTTATTTCTTCCATGTTTAAAATTGTTATTATTCAAGTTCACGGCATTCGTAACCGCATTTATTAACTAATTGAATGATCTGGTGAGGCTGCAATTCGTGACTCACGACTCGGAGCACACGATCCCGGTCATCCATGGCTATGTTCCATTCCTCTATCAGGGGTTCGGCGGAGAGGATTGTTGCTACCCGCTCTTTGTCGAAATCCTGGAACACATTTGTGCTAAACACTTGTATATATGTTAACTCTTCCATTAGTACCATATTACTTAGTTTTTTATTTAGCGTGAAGTGAAGCATGCTTCTACTTCATCGCGGTTTCAGTGCTTCCACCACCATCTTCAAAAGTGTTTTTAACTTTGCGTCGGTTAAGCGGAAAGAATTATTCATCATTGTTTTTTCCTGGAGATGAAATTTCAGGATGGAATAAAAACTGCCGTAGGCAAGAGACCAGAAAATCTCAGGTTCCATTTTCGCCATTTCTCCACGTTTAATGGCATTCTTCACAAAATCCTGCATGAGTTCCTTAAAGGCCAGATTTTTAACCTCTTTATGGTTGATGAGCGGGGAATTGCGGAATTGTTCAAAAAACTGGAAATAAAATGGATAATCGATGATGAACCGCATCCTGTTCTTCCATTGCACCCACAGGCCTTCTTCAAGGGACAGATTCGGATTAAATCCCGCTAAGGCCTCCCTATTAAAGGCATCCATAACGTGATGGTAAAGGTCTCTTAAGAGATGCTCACGATTTTCATAATAGATATATATGGTTGCGGGCGATACCTCAGCTGCCCTGGCAAGCTTCTGCATACTTAATCCGTCAAAACCATGTTTTACGATCATCTCCAGCGCCTTTTCCCGAATCGCTGTTTCCTTGTTCTCATCCCGTGTTCTCATTCCGGGCACAAATATAAATGAATGTTCATTCACTTATACAAAGGTCCGAAAAAAAATTCCTTTTTTTAACGTAGTTCTCCGCTAAAACGGTTTAACTACATTGCAATATCGGCGAATGGTAAAAGTGTGGCGGTGAAGTGTGTGCTGCCACCCCTCAGTTTTTGGAGCCAAGAACCAAGAGCCAAGATGCAAGATAAATCCCCACCACTCTTGCTTCTTTTTCTTATTTCAGTAACATGTTCCAAAGTTAAAAGTTTATTATTTCGAGTTAATTATTTCGCGTTCCTCATCTCAATCATAACTCGTAATTCGAAATCCGGAACGTGAAACCAGAAACTTGAAACCCGAAACCTGAACCTAGAAATATCTCCTCAAAATCAGTGTCTTATAATAATTTTGCGCTTTTCTCTTGACTCTCCCCCAACGTGATAGACTAGATTTGCAGAAAATAAATTTCAATGGACAAGTATTCCGTAAATCAACTGGCTAAACTCGCAAGGGTAAGTGTGCGCACGCTTCACCATTACGACGAGATTGGTCTGCTGAAACCTGGCTCTCGCTCTGAATCAAAATACCGCTACTACGGTGAAGAAGAGCTCCTTCGCCTGCAACAGATTCTTTTCTACCGCGAGCTGGATTTTCCACTGGCAAAAATTATGGAGATCCTCGATGATCCTTCTTTTGACACAGAGAATGCATTAAGGCTGCATAAAAAAGAATTGCTTATGAGGAGAGAGCGTATGACAGAACTTGTAAATACCATTGATAAAACAATTACTCACTTAAAAAACAGAAAAATGAAAGCAGAAGATATGTATAAAGGGTTCAGCAAAGAACAGGCTGAAGCTTATGAAAAAGAAGCCAAAGAACGATGGGGTGCCGAAATAGTAGAGGAATCGAAAGAACGCGTGATGAAAATGGGGAAAGATGGTCTCGAAAAAGTAAAACAAGAAGGGGAAGACATCAGTAAAGAACTTTCCCAACTTATGCATCTGAAAGCATCAGATAAAAAAGTTCAGGACCTGATTCACAGACATTACCTGTTCATCAATAAATTTTACACTGTTACCAGGGAAATTTATTCCGGCCTTGGTGATCTTTATGTTAACGATGAACGTTTTAAAAAGAACTACGAAAAATACAAAACCGGATTAGCGGAATTTTTAAGAGACGGAATGAAAATTTATTGTGAACGATTATAATTTACCACTAAGACACGTAGGTCACTAAGAACCACTAAGCTATTCTTAGTGTAACTAAGTGCTCTTAGTGCCTTAGTGGTTTAAATTTGATTTTTGCCTCTGTCACGCTGAGCGTAGCCGAAGCGCTGACTCTATTTTATGATCTTCATCTCGTTCAGTAAATAGCCGGCGCCGGCATATTTATCTACCATCCACAACGTAAAGTGAATGTCCAGTACAATGTTCCTGCAAAAAGCAGGGTTGTACATAATGTCACTCATAGTTCCCTCCCAGTTACGGTCAAAATTGGTACCGATAAGTTCGCCCTTGGCGTTTAATACGGGGCTACCGCTGTTCCCACCGGTGGTATGGTTGCTTCCAATAAATGCCGTGCGAAGCTGTCCTTTTTTATCTGCATACTGACCATAGTCCTTTTTCTCGTAAAGTTCCAGCAATCTTGGTTTCACGTAAAAATCTTCTTCGCCTGTTTTGTTCTTTTCCACTAAACCGTCAAGTGTCGTATAATATTTAAATTCCACGCCGTCTTTTCCTTCATAGCCATTCGCTTTACCATAAGTCACACGCATGGTTCCATTAGCGTCCGGATAAAACACACGGGTCTTAACATTCTCCATCAGTCCCTTCATGTACTCTTTTTGTAATTGTGCTATTTGTTTCTCATAGTAGTTTACCTGCGGCACCACTGATTTTTGATAGTGCTGGTAAATCGCAAGGGCAAGCTGATACAAAGGATCTTGTTCGAGGGCCGCTGGATTCT
>JAEUTM010000471.1 GCA_016788025.1 Bacteroidia bacterium | reverse complement strand
CTGTCAGGTGCAAAAAAAGCAATTACATCCGCTCCTGATATGGGCACCTTCCACCACAATCTCTCAGAAGGCTACGGCTTTGTAAGAGCTTTTGTTTACAATCCTCAGAGAAAAATAACTGACAGCGATCTGTCTGCTTTGAAATCGAATTTACACTATGCTATTATTTACGATATCACAGCTGCTGATATTGATAAGGCTATAGAAAAACTTGCTACTGTCTTCGGTATAGACACTACTAAACTGCTTTAAGAAATTAATTAAGGCTGGATAGAGCGTAGGGCAACCTTCGCTCTATTTTGCGTAAAAGGCGAGGCTCGTTAAAGGCCTGTTTATATGAAAAAAGGAACCATTTTAAAATACGGATTACTGATATCGAGCGTTTCTTTGCTCTTTTTTATTGCCTGCAAAAAGAAAGACACGAGCCCAGAAGAAGAAAATGAAGCAACCTTTGATAAGCAAGGCATGCTGGTGAACTATGCGGACAATGTTATCATTCCCTCCTACTCCGCTTTTAAAATTTCTCTCGATAGTCTTGACAGCAGTTTTGAATCCTTTAAAACCAATATGACACTTCCTGCCTACCAGGATATTAAAACCAAACTGCACGCAGCCTACAGTCGTTACCAGCGAATTAGTTTATTTGGTCTGGGACCGGCGGAAGACCAGGGGATTCGTGCAAACCTCAATATATTCCCGACAAACGTCTCAAACATAAACTCAAATATCAGTTCCGATAATTATAATTTAGCATCGGTATCGAATCTGTCTTCAAAGGGTTTTCCTGCGCTTGATTATCTGTTTTATGGAACCGGCACCGAAGCTGATCAATTTCAGCTGATGAGCACAGATGATAAACGCCGGCGTTATGTAAGTGCCGTGATAAGCGATATGAAAGTGAGGATCGAAGCTGTTTTAAGTTCGTGGAATTCTTCATACAGAAACACTTTTGTAAATTCTCTTGGTACCGATGTAGGAAGTTCTATTGGAATGCTTGTGAACCAAATTAACTATGAACTTGACTATCTAAAAAATGCCAAAGTGGGAATTCCACTGGGTTTAAAAAGTGGTGGAGCACTGCTGCCTGCGCACTGTGAAGCATACTACGGAAAACAATCTCTCGCTTATATTTTCGGAAGCTTCAATATTCTTGAAGACGCTTATCTTGGACGATCTGCTAAAGGCGGCGACGGAAAAGGATTTGACGACTATGTTGAGCACCTGGGCATTCAACATGTGAACCAAAGTCTTAATTCAGCAATTAAATCGCAGTTTAATGCGGCACGTGCAAAACTGAATCTCATCAGCAATCCATTTTCTGAACAGGTAACGTCCAATTATAATACCGTAAAAGATGCATACAACGAATTAGTGAAACTGCTTGTGCTTCTTAAAACAGACATGCCATCGGGTTTAGGAGTGGTAATTACTTACCAGGACGGAGACGGTGATTAAAAAACTGAGTACATATTTAAATACTTCAACACGTATTGCCCCTTTGGTTGTCTTTCGGATTGCCTTCGGGGCATTGATGTTTTTATCAATTATCCGTTTTATATTAAAAGGCTGGGTGTATAACATGTACGTGATGCCAAAGATCTATTTCCCCTACTTTGGTTTTGAATGGGTAAAACCTTTGCCTGAGACAGGAATGTACATTGTCTTTGTATTGTTGCTTTTAAGTTCGCTAGGCATTTTATTTGGATTGTTATACCGTTTTAGTGCGTTGACCTTTTTTCTTCTCTTTACTTACATAGAACTGATAGATAAAACAAATTACCTGAATCACTATTATTTTGTAAGCATTGTTTCGTTTATGCTCATCTTTGTTCCAGCTGCACAAAGTTTTTCGCTGGACAATAAAATTTTAAAAAGACAAAATACCACACACATTCCGCAGTTCTATATTCTCATCTTCCAGTTTCAAATGGCTTTGGTTTATTTTTTCGCCGGACTCGCCAAAGTTAACTACGACTGGCTTTTTGAAGCGCAGCCCTTAAAAATCTGGCTCCCCGCATTCTCCCATTACCCGATTATTGGTAATCTTATGGAAAAAGACTGGATCGCTTATTTCTTCAGCTGGTTCTCCTGCATCTATGATCTTTGTATTGGTTTTTTACTTTTCCAGAAAAGATTTGTTAAGTATGCCTATATGCTTGTTATCATTTTCCACGTAGCCACCGCTCTATTTTTTAATATCGGAATGTTTCCTTACATCATGATGACTATCACCCTTATTTTTTTCGGACCATCTTTTCACGAGACCATACTTCGCCTGCTTGGTAAAAAAGAAAAAACTGCTGATGAACAACAAGAGCGCCAGTTTGATTTTACAGTTGCCAAAACTCTTGTATTTGTTTTCTTATGCTTTTTTATAATCCAGATTACTCTTCCTTTCCGTTACGTTTTTTATCCCGGCAAGTTATTCTGGACAGAACAGGGCTACCGTTTCTCCTGGCGCGTGATGCTGATGGAAAAAGCAGGAACCGCATTTTTTTATGTTACAGATAAAAAAAGTGGACGACAATCTGAAGTAGACAATAAAGAGTACCTGACTTATATGCAGGAAAAAATGATGGCCACACAACCCGATATGATGGTTGATTATGCGAAATTTTTGAAAAAAGAATATATAAAAAAAGGATATCACGATCCTATTGTAACTTCTCAATGTTATGTAACACTTAACGGATCTGGCTCGCGCTTGTTCATAGATCCAAATGTAGACCTGGCCATGCAAAGCAATTCCTTTTTACAAACTAAATCCTGGGTGCACAGTTATTAGTGAAAAAACTACTCTCATATATTTTTATCTCCCTTCATCTTCTTTGTTATTCTCAGAACATTACTATTCGAGGTATAATTAAGAACGAGCAAAGTCTCAGCCCGGTTCATTCGGCGCTTATCATTTGCTGCGATAATTTAAAAGCGCAAAGTGATTCTTTGGGTCGTTTTAAGATGATTGTAGAAGCTGGTAAAAAAACGGAGC
>JAEUTM010000469.1 GCA_016788025.1 Bacteroidia bacterium | reverse complement strand
TTTTGGACTAAGCAATTCTACGTGAATAATATCGCTTTTGGAGGACGCTTTAAGACTGGCACCATCTCTAACCATAGCAGAGAACCAAATGTTATCTCCAGGCTCGTAAAAGGGTTTGTCTGTTTGAAGATAAAGCCTGTCCTCGGGAAGGTGTTTGTTGTATGCTTCGATTTTTGCTTTGATATGATGAATAATATCGTTTTCCATCAGAGCCTGCAGAGAGCCGTTCTTAACGAGATTCGATCCCAGCAGACTTGCTAATGCCATTCCCGTTAGGACAAACGACATTTTTTTGGTTTTTGTGGTTTTCATGGTATCGCTTTTTTTATTTGGATGATGGATTTAAATGAATTCCATAATAATTTTTTAAAAAAAATCCCGGCCTCTTTGTAAACTTTGTTTAACATTGCTATCCTATGGACAAAACAAAAAAATCTTTACTTTTTATTTTTCTCACCATTCTTATCGATTGTCTCGGAATCGGTATTATCATTCCCACATTGCCTGCATTAATTCAAAGCCTTAGCCACGAGAACATAAGTATGGCAGCCAGTTATGGCGGCTGGCTTAATTTTTCTTACGCTATTATGGCTTTTATTTTTTCGCCGATACTCGGTGGTTTGAGTGATCGTTACGGAAGACGACCAATACTTTTGATTTCCTTACTTGGTCTTGGACTGGATTATATTTTCCTGGCTTTTGCACCCACCATGTTCTGGTTATTTGTCGGACGTTTAATCGCGGGTCTCTGCGGAGCCAGTTTTACAACGGCCTCGGCTTACATAGCCGATATAAGCAAGCCAGAAGAGAAGGCAAAAAACTTTGGTATGATCGGTGCTGCTTTTGGTCTTGGTTTTATCATCGGACCAATTCTTGGTTCTTTATTCGGAAGCCTTGGAACGCGCGTTCCATTTATGGCCGCTGCGGGTTTCTCCCTGCTTAATTTTTTATTCGGCTATTTTATCTTACCAGAATCCCTGGATAAGAACCAACGTCGTGCTTTTGATTGGAAGAGGGCAAACCCTATAGGCTTTGTTAAACAACTTGGAAAACATCGAAACATTATAAATTTGCTGCTTGTGCTTTTTATTTTAAACGTGGCTGGGCAGGTGATGCCGTCGGTATGGACTTTTTTCTGCATCGAAAAATTTAACTGGACGGAAAAAATGATCGGATTTTCTCTCGCTTTTGTCGGGGTCACAATTGCGATTGTTCAGGGTGGTTTAATTGGAGTAGCGACCAAAATGTTAGGAGTTAAGAAGAGCATTTTTATTGGTCTTGGATTTTATGTGCTTGGTTTGTTTTTATTTTCAATGGCAAGCCAATCGTGGATGATGTTTGCATTTATGATTCCTTATGCGCTTGGTGGTATTTCCATGCCTAATGTGCAAAGTATTTTAAGTTCGCAGGTTCCTGCCAACGAACAGGGAGAACTTCAGGGAGGGATTACGAGCATGATTGCTGTGACTTCGATTATCGGACCGGTATTAATGACAAGCTGTTTTACGTATTTCACAAAAGATCCTAACACAATATATTTCCCAGGTATTTCGTTTTTTGTGGCGGGAATTCTTGCGCTCATAAGTCTTATAATAAGTTATTTCGGTTTAAAAAAATTGAACTTAAAGCAGGCTCAGCCGGAAACCCAGATTTAAATAATGTTCTCAAATACCCAAATACAGCAGTTGAAAAAATACCTGTTACTCAGTGCGTTTTTATTGGTGCTGCTTCATGCTTTCTCAATTTTCAGGGGTTATGAAGGCGATATGTTTTGCTGGTACGAATGGGGTAAGATGATATTTACAAACGGCCTGGGAAGCGTGTATCGCACCAATACCGATTATTTGCCATTGTCTCATTATTTTCTGGGGATATATGTAGCATTTCAATCAAGCGTGGAAGGCGTGGTAGCTTATATCGAATACTTCAAGCTCATCCCTTTGATCGTTCACTTTATCGCTGGGTATTTTGTGGTGAAACTCATTGAAAAAGACAGAGATGAAAAACATCCGATTCGCAAAAGTCTGTTCTATCTTTTAAATATTCCCATCCTTTACAATGCTATTGTTTGGGGACAAGTAGACATTATTTTCAGTTGCCTTGTATTCATAAGTTATTACTGTGCAGTGAACGAGAGAATCACTTTGTCTTTGGTGTTATGTATTGCGGCGGTTAATTTTAAGTTGCAGGCTGTGATTTTTCTACCAGTCCTTATCTTAATGCTACTTCCCCTGATGAGGAAAAATTATTCACTCAAAGCTTTAGCAAAATGGATTTTTATTCCCTTGCTTTTTCAAGCTTTAATCCTTCTTCCATATTTACTTGATGGAAGTATCGACCGGGTTTGGGCAGTTGTAACAGAATCCTTTGGGAAGTATCCGCGTATTTCGCTGAAAGCTTATAACATATGGCATCTGTTATTTCCTAATCTTAGAGTCGAAGACCCAGATACTTTAGTGTTTGCTGGAATAACCTTTAGAAATTGGGGACTTCTAATGTTTTTTATGACAAGTTTTTTAGCACTCTTTCCACTTTTGAAGAGCCTATATACTTCTTTAGGCACACGAACATACATTACTCTTCCGGTGGAAAAGACCCTTCTGATTTTTGGATTAATTCCTTTGCTGTTTTTTTATTTCAATACCGAAATGCACGAGCGCTATTCACATCCTGCAATTATTTTTATTATCATTTATGGAATCCGTACAAATAAACCCATTTTGCCTTTTATGGCCACCTGGTGTTATTTCTTTAATCTCGAAGGAGCACTCCATGCCTTTCACATAGATAACTATGGGACCGTGATTTTCCATCCTATCTTCCTGTCCTCTCTCTGGCTGCTGGTAATTATTGGTTTGTTCCTTAATCTTTACGCTATCGGCTCGGGGTTTTCGATAACAAAGGCGCATCGAGATACTGTAAATACCTGGTTCCGAAATTTAAAAAGTAGCGTTCAGCCACTAATAAATTATGTAAACAATGTAAAACAATGGAAACGATATCTGCTCCTAAGTGTTGTGGTCGG
>JAEUTM010000452.1 GCA_016788025.1 Bacteroidia bacterium | reverse complement strand
ACATACAAAAGGCACGGAAATTTTATTCCGTCAGATTGCCGGAGCGCTGGCCCGCCGTATTGTTTGGTATTGCAAAGAAGGCGATAAGGCAGAACAATGCGGACAAATGGGTTTTATTAAATTCGGTTCTCGCGTGGATCTTTTTCTGCCGATTGGCACTAAGTTGAATGTGAAAATCGGAGATGTGGTGAAAGGATCTCAGTCAGTGCTGGGGGAAATTTAATTTCAGGTTACGGGTTTCAGGTTTGGGGTTTCAGGTTTCGAGTTACAGGTTGATGTTGGTCTTTAAAAGAAGGCTCTTACCTGAGCTCCTCCGATATGCACTACAGGGGCATTTGGTGTTTTTCTTCCATTATAGTTAATGCTAATCTGAATATTACTACTGAGATTCCTCTGGTAGTTTAATTCCCAGGTAAAGTTATCACCGATATTAAGACCGTTCAGCATCTCGTAAGCGATAGAGGAGTTCTCGACATCGGTGTAAGTAATCTTAATAAAATCAAGACGGCCTGTCAGACTACCCTTTTCGGTTTGGTTGTACTTTAATTCAACCGCATAATTAATAAGATTAGCGTATTGCAATCCACTTTCTTTTAAAGTATTCTTTTTGTCAGTGTATTTATAAATAGCACTTATACGAAAAACAGTGTTGGGCTGGAAGACCAGCTTCTGTTCGGTCTCCCACGTCTTTATATAGTAATTTCGAATAGGAAAAAACTCCGATCTGTTCCCTTTCATGCTAAAGGTATTGTCGGAATTGATAGCCCAGGCCTTAAAAAAATTAAAGCGCCATTTTACTTCGTGGGATTCCAGGGTTTTTCCTTCAATGCCATTTGTAAGCAATTGCCTTGCTTTGTTATTTACATACGTATAATCCGCGCCAAAAACTGCGGAACTCTGATTAAAAAACACGCTTTGCCTAACGTTATTATTCGAAGCCAGCAGAAAGCTATCTCTTACTACTTCGAAAGGATTAAAATTATAACGACGTGTTGAGTCACTGATCTTATTGTCAAATTGCAGTGCGGTTTGTAGCATCCAGCGGTTTATGAATTTAGGAAAACTTTTTTCGGCGTTCCTTAAAATAGCTGAGGGTCGTACATTCATAGAAATACTCAACTGATTCTGGAGCACCTTAACGTAATCATTTGTCGGAGTATAAATCCTGATAAAACGCTGCTGATCCTGATATAGTGCCACTTCAAACTCATTTTTTTCCTGAATTCCATTGCCATTATAGTCAATCCAGGCATATTGTCCCTGACCCGGAGCAACTTCCAGGTAATAATATTCCCTTTTGTTCTCGAGACCGTAACCTGTTTCATAAAACATACCAGCTGTTATAAGTCCTCTGAAATATTTAGGATTGTACTCCACACGATTCAAGAGGGTATTATCCGGGGTAATGGAAGACCCGACAATGTTTTCGGACTTATTTAATTTACGGTATGTTGTGACGATGGTAAACGGATTGTTCTTAATTGCATATACAGAGGCCTGCAACCCAATATTCGTTGCAAAAGTGCTGTCTCTCAGTTTGTCTGAATAACTCAGTTTGTCGCGACGCTCCCGGTAAAACAACTTTACGCTGGTTTTAGAGCTGTCTGCATTGGATACACTTCCCTCCCACTCCCAGAACTGGTAAGATCTGGGCGCAAGAGTGTTCAGCGTTCTATCGCGAAACTTATTGTTTTCAAACACATCTGTGTAGGCAAATTTCAAAACATCAACCTTTCTCGACAATAACGACTTATGCCGGTAAAATTCAGTGTTTTGATCTGACAGCAAATCTCTGGAAGTAAGATAAGAACCACTGTAAGCAAACTGAGAGTTTTTATCGACGTAGTCGGTGTTGACATTATGTCGTATGCCCAAATAATCGTTGCCCTCGTTAAACATATTGAAGCTGTAGTTTATTCCGGCTTTCTTTGTTTTTAATAAGCCAATTTCAATGCCGGCAAGATGCTGGTCATTCAAAATTCCAGTGGCCAAAGGGCGGTTCCAGTCCCTTTCAAATTCTATACTTCTAAACCGTTCTATCTGCACAAAACGTTTTTGCACAAATTCGTAGTTTAAATTGTAGACCAGTTTTGTTTCTCTTTTGAGAGAATCGACCCGAAACACCGTCTGATTCCTGCTCAATACTTTTACCCCGCTTCCTTCGTCGTTGCCTTTGTCTTTTGAGCTAAACTTATTTATGTCGTATTTCGTGTACACTCCTTCCAAACCAATTGAATTGTCTGGTGAAATCGAATGTGTAAAACCTGCAGTGACCATCTGACTTTGTTTAGGAGTGACGAGCTGAATGACAGGCTCATAACTACCCTGAGGAATTCCGTCGATAGGCGCTGTCCACTGATAGACCCTTCCGTTGGCCGTGGTATTTACAATATTATAATTTCCTTTGTTCGCACCAACAACACTAAATCTCAGCGTGTATTTACCACTATCGGGATTTGTGGTGTAAACATAAACTTCCGGATAAACAAAACTTCCGACAATGGTGTCCAACTTCCGGTAAAATATTCCGGCTGTGCTAAAAGAATCCCTTTCTGCACCCGTAAAAACCGCCTTGTCCAGCGAATCGCCTGCCTCAATCATTACATTACGTTGGGGCTGTTCAAGACTTTGCTGTAAAGGGCGATTCTTATTATCCTGTTCATTAAAAACATTCAGATACATTTTTGTTTTCCGCGTACTTACCTCTTCTCCAAAGAAAAACATAGAACGTGCGTAATTGCGCTCAGCATATTGAAACTCGGCGACAATACGTTTGTCTTTTGTAATCTGTTGTTTAGCTGTAAAAGTTAATTCGCCGGTATTATAATCAATGATATAATCATTTTCCTGGCCACGCTGAAGCAATTTTCCATCAATATAGATCCGTTCCGTTCCGCTCAGAATGATAATAAAGGGTTCATTGTCTGCCCCCTTAAGACGATAAGGACCTTGATTATTTTCAATCCCAAAAAACACCTGCCTCGCGAACTTACCCCTGGACACAGCTCCTGATAGTTGCGTTTTAAATGTCAGGGGCTTCTTAGATGCAGTGTCAGTATAGATGTTTTCGAGATACAATCCCTGGGCTCTTTTATAAAAACTCATGAAATAAGAATTCTGCGGTCGTGCCAATTGGTAATCGCCGACAATCATTTTGGTTGTTTGATTACTCAATTGAATGTATACCTTATCAAATTCCTGCAATTGCGCTGTTGTCCCGTCTGCCTGAAATGGAATATTATTATCTGTTGCAGCCATTACCAAATCTATTTCGGGAGTGAGCTTGCCACTGATCTGTAAATTAAGATTGGAATTAACCACTACATCCTGGCTGTTTCCAAAGGTTATACCACGACTGATATTTCCGTTCTTGTTTAAACCATCATTTTGAAGCAATTGATTGTTGTTATGATCAAAACGAATCATAAAAGGATTGGAAGGGCGGGACATGTCGCTGTAAAGAAAACTTGCATCTTTGTGCGCATATGTATTTTCGAAATTGTAGGGAAAGCGCTTGTAATCAACGACGATACTGTCCGGACGTTTGCCTTTAAAAATGAGAGCATGTTTGTTGTAGTTTACTTCCGGCTTTTGAGCTGAATCCAAAGATGGGAATGTTTTAAAATGGATACTGCCGGGAACCAGGCTGAGCGAATCTAAAACCAAGGTATCGGAAGAAGGTTTGAAGCCTTTAATCTGCCTTGGTTTAAAAGTCTGCGCCATTCCCTTTATACAAAATAAGGAAATCACGAATAGTAAGACCGTTCGCCGCAGAAACACCATTTTATAACGATTTTAAAGATAGTAAATTGTGTTAAACAGGCACTGTTCGCGGACTATAACACAAGTTCGCAGAATAAACGTTCGGTGGTATCTTCAAGATTTTTGCATAGGCCCGGGTGAGGCCTTGAAGTTTGGATGGAGGAACTTCTTACGGCTGTTAGCCAGCGGAAACGCGATGGTAAGTCCAACATCGCAATGGGTCCGCCACTTTCTTCTCCGTTCGCTATTTTTTCGAGAGACTTAAGATTAAGATTGACCTGATCCAGGTCGAGCTCGGAACAGAAGGCTCTTAGTTTGTTTTCGTCAACACTAAAAAGCACCTTGATAAAGTTCTCCTTTTTGCAGAACAGAATCAGCCCAACATTAATAAACTCTTCACGCTCAACACGCGGCACCACGCGAATCACCGCATACTCATATAAGTGAATTTCTGGCATTGTCGGCTTGTGAGGTGAATAATTCGGAGTGATGTAATCTGGAAAGAAGAAACAAAAGATATACTTCCCTTAACTGGGATGGCGTTTGATCCGTATCATCCCACTGCAACCATTCGTCGGGAATCAAATCCACAATGGCTCTTAGTTTATCTTCTGTAAGTAATTTTCGAAAGGTCGTATTGATTTCATTGAGTTGGTCTGCCTGGCTAAGCAGTACATGTTCTTTAATATAAGGAAAGGGACTTTTTGCTTTGATTTCCCAGTCTGTCCATGTATACTGAAAATTGAGACAAGATCCGTGGTCAATCAACCAGAGTTCCCTGTTCCACATGAGCATATTTGTATTCTTTACACTACGATCAATGTTTGTGAGAAATGCATCCAGCCAAACAATTTTAGATGCAAGCGGTCCCGGCACTGTTGTTACTACCGGATCGAAGTTAATTGCGCCCGATAAAAAATGCATGGCCAGGTTAGTGCCTTTACTGGATTTCAAGAGATCCTGGATTTCTTCATCCCCTTCGGTACGACCAAAAGCTTCATCGAGGGTGGCAAAAACAAGTTCGGGAATTTTTAATCCCAATACCCTGGCTATTTCGCCGCCTAACAATTCAGCGATTAGCGCCTTCACTCCATGTCCGTTACCTTTAAATTTCAGAACATATTTAAAATTGTCGTCGGCTTCCGCCAGTGCAGGCAGAGAGCCCCCTTCTCTGAGAGGCTGAATGTATCGGGTAACATTGACAGTGCGTAAAGAAATGTCGGTTGGTTCCATAGTTCGTAAGACCCAAAGTTAACCATTTTCCGAATTAGCATTTGTTTCGATTAATTTTATGAATAAAACTTTAATTTCGTTATACCTTAATTTAAAATTATGAGCTATCCATTCCAGATAAAGAGTCTTAACGATTATAAAGCCCAGTATGAAAAAAGTCTTAAAGATCCGGAGTCTTTCTGGTCGGAAATTGCTTCTACCTTCCTGTGGAAAAAAAAGTGGGACAAGGTTCTTGAATGGGATTTTAAAACCGCTCATACAAAATGGTTTCAAGGCGGGAAGCTTAATATCACTGAGAACTGCCTCGATCGCCATCTGGAGAAAAATGCAGATACAACAGCAATCATTTGGGAATCTAACGAGCCAAAGGAACAGAACAGAATACTCAGCTATAAAGAACTACATTTTCGCGTCGTTCAATTTTCAAATGTTTTGAAAAACAATGGCGTTAAAAAAGGCGACCGTGTTTGCATTTATATGGGCATGATTCCTGAACTTGCCATTGCAACGCTTGCCTGTGCACGTGTAGGAGCCATACACTCTGTGATTTTCGGTGGCTTTTCAGCGCAAGCGATATCAGATCGCCTGCATGATGCGGGGGCTGAATTTATTATTACCTGTGACGGAGCTTACAGGGGTGCAAAAGATATTCCCTTAAAGAGCGTTATAGACGATGCGTTAACAGGAAATGATCAGGTTAAAAAAGTAATTGTTTTTACAAGAACAAAAACGCCCGTTAGTATGATAGAGGGCAGGGATGTTTGGTGGGAAGATGAGATAAAAAAAGTAGAGCTACAAGGCAATCCAGATTTCCCAGCCGTAGAAATGGATGCGGAGGATGTTCTCTTCATATTATACACTTCGGGCTCTACAGGAAAACCCAAAGGTGTTGTACATACCGTTGGTGGTTATATGGTTTGGACTACTTATACTTTTGTAAATGTGTTCCAATATCAGCCTGGACAAATCCATTTTTGCACTGCCGACATTGGGTGGATCACCGGTCATAGTTATATAGTTTATGGACCGCTTGGTGCCGGAGCAACGAGTCTGATGTTCGAAGGGATTCCAACCTGGCCGGACGCAGGGCGCTTCTGGGATATAGTAGATAAATACAAGGTAGACATTCTTTACACTGCTCCTACCGCCATCAGAAGTCTGATGGGATTTGGTTCAGAGCCTTTGAAGGGAAAAACCCTAGACTCCTTGAAAGTACTTGGATCAGTTGGAGAACCGATAAACGAGGAAGCATGGCAGTGGTTTCATAAAAATATAGGAAAAGAAAAATGCCCCATTGTTGATACCTGGTGGCAAACAGAAACTGCTGGTATTCTAATTTCAAATCTTGCAGGTGTCACGCCTTCAAAACCTTCTTTTGCAACGCTTCCTTTGCCGGGAGTACACCCTTGCCTTGTTGATGAACAGGGAAAAGAAATTGAAGGGAATAATGTTAGTGGAAATCTCTGCATAAAATTTCCCTGGCCTGGAATCATTCGCACCACCTATGGAAATCACGAACGTTGCCGGCAAACTTATTTCTCGGCTTACGAAAACAAATATTTTACCGGAGATGGCTGTTTGCGCGATGAAGAGGGAAACTACAGGATTACCGGCCGGGTGGATGATGTGTTAAATGTAAGCGGGCACCGAATAGGTACGGC
>JAEUTM010000413.1 GCA_016788025.1 Bacteroidia bacterium | reverse complement strand
ATAACCAACACTAAACTGATTCCCTTCATTGGTTCCTGCATACGCCGGGTTGTACAAATAAGGATTTAAAAGATAGTTTGAAAATAATGTCTGCTGCTGGCTGCTTAAAACAGTTACACTCAACACACTGATCATTATAATTAAGCCTCTTTTCATTTCTTTTTGCAAATCCCAGTTTATACGCATCTCCAGCTCTAAGGTTTTATTTAACTATCGTCACCGTGCCCTTAATTACCGGAGTTTGATCTTTGTCATGCAAATTTATTGTGTAAAAATAGGCTCCTACCGGTAAAGGCGAGCCAAGATAGCTTCCATCCCAGGCATTTGAGTACCCTACGCTTCTAAACAATCTCACACCCCAACGGTTATAAATTTCTATCTCCACATCAGGAAAAAACACTTCTAAAAATTCCATGCGCCACAAGTCATTCTTTCCGTCGTTGTTTGGCGTAATCACATTTGGAATTAATTTAACCAGATCTGAAACAATTGTGGAAACCCGCACCTCACTGGTATACGTATTCGGACAACCAAATTGATCCGTTACAGTGAGGGAAACCACATAGGTTCCATTTTGAGCATAGCTGGTAAACGGATTTTTAATCGTACTGGTTTCTCCATTTCCGAAATCCCATGTCCAGGTTGTAGCATAAAGTGACGTATCAACGAATGACACATTTGATGCGAGACCAGGTACTGAATTACTGATATTAACAAATTTAGCAACCGGACGTGGCGTAATATTCACCGATTTTGAAATGGCTGCCTGGCATCCTTTATCACTGGTTACAACGTGGGTTATACTGTAAAGCCCCTCACTTGGAAAAACCACGGAAGTGTCTTTGCTGTTTGCAAAACCATAGCCTCCAAAGTCCCAATAATAACCATTCGGATTAATTGTAGAAGGCTGACTTACGCTGGAATTGTCAATGAAAATAATATTTTGTGCGGACCCACTGCAAGCACGATTTATCAAGAAGTCCGCGGCCGGAAGATCGTAAATTGTTACAGGTTTTTCCACCGTATCGGCGCAATTAAAGGTGTTTTTTACAATGAGTGTTGCGGTAAAAACGCCAACATTAGAATAGGTATGCAAAGGACTAATGTTCTGAGATCCCGTAGAGTTGTCGCCAAAATTCCAGGTCCATGATTTGAGTAATCCGCTTTGCGATAAATTAATCGATTGATCTTTAAAACTCGAAAACTGACCAAGGCATACTTCATTTACAGAAAAATTAGCAAACGGTTTTTCCTGGAAATTCACTTTTACTTCATCATTTGTGCTTAAACAAAGCCCGTTATTAGTAGTACTCAACGTCAGCGTTACAAAACCTTGCGATACTTCGGCGGGAGTGGCAACATAAGTGGCGTTCAATACTGAATTAGAAGGGAGATAAGTTCCTCCTCCCCCGGACCACACGCCGGTATTTGTAACCGTTCCCGTTATAATACCATTAAGCGATGCGCGTGGATCATTTTTACAGGAATTCACGTCGCCACCTGCGTTGGCAAGCGAGGGATTCGTAAACAAAACCTGGAAGCTATCTCTCACAGCAAAGCACAGGCCGTTATTAGTACTTTCAAGTCTTAACCAGATCGATCCAAAGGTTACATCATTAAGACTCGGAATATAGTTTGTATTAAGGGCAACATTATTGGGAAGGAAAACTCCTGAACCGGAACTTGTCCACATGCCGCTTGATGTTGTTGTGCCGGTAATTATGCCGTTAAGAGAAATGGTAGCATTGTTAGAGCAACGACTGATCGGATTTATAGTGCTCGCACTTATTGTAGGCGGATGATTAATAAATATCTGAACTGTATCATTTTCCGCGTTACACACTCCGTTATTTGTACTTGTGAGAACAAATTTTAATTGGTTAAGCAACACATCAGATTGTGACAAGGCATAGATGGTGGTAAAACTTCCAACACCAGCCGTAAATGTTCCATTGCCAGGAAGCACTACATTCCAAACACCCTGGTTGGTTGCACCATAAACGTTACCATTAAGCTGAACCGAAGGATTGTTGGAACAAATAATGGAAGAAGCCCCTGCCGTAACAATCGGGGGTTGTTTAACATGTAATTTCAGAGTATCTGTTGCTACGGGACAAATCCCTGTACTCGTAAGAATAATTTTTACATAACGATTACCCGGCGAGATACTCAGTAAATTGTTAACCGTGTCCAGAAGACTAGGTGTGTAAATATTGTTTGTGAGCTGGCTGACAGAACCAGAAAGGCTGCCGTAGCCCTGCAGTATGCTCCAAACGCCGGTATTCGGCCCCCCACCAACACTTCCGTTCAGGGTAAACTGCGTATTACCACATATGGTAGCTGTCGGAATAGCATTAGCATGGGCAAAAGACTTAATATCAAAATCTGTTGCCTGCGAATAAACACTGCCCACGGTATAACCACCATTAATGACGCCGAGATCAAAAATATCGGCGCTGTTGGATAAGAGATTGTAAGAACCAACACTTACTGAAGAAGTCGGCAAATAGATACGTCCGGCCACAAGAGCACCTGAAGATCCCGGCACAGTGGAAAACGAAGCAGACGATATCGGAATATTTGACCCATTGCTTGTTAAGGTAAAACTGTTCTGATATCCTGCACGCGTGCAGATATTCAGGTTCAATGAATCGGATGTGAGTCTTGTAAAAGCTGCAGAGTAAGACCCGGCGCAATACACCGGCGCCAGTTGCGTACCACTCATTTTACAACCATAACCGCTCAGGTGAAAAAGGTAAAAAGGCTTATTCGCTTTTACATAGGTTATGGGTGACGTAATATCCACCGAATAGGTTTCAGAAGCATTCACTAGCCAGTTAAATGAACCCGAGGAAGTAGTTACAGTAAATCCGGTAGCGTTTTGCGGTGCGAGGATGTAAGCCACGTCCTGGATTCCATTTCCTTTCAGAATAACATAGTCCTTCCCGAGTTTACTGGTTGGCACAATTTGATCAAGATAATAAGAGCTGCAGGCAGTGTTTGTAACAGAACCCCTTATCGTAACGGCAATTGGTTTGTCTGAAGATACAATCGAACCCCCAAGCTGACTTGGATTCACTGAATTCAGATCCTTGACAGAAAACGTCTGGCCCTGCGCAAGGGTCTTTGCAAAAGTCATGTTTTTACCATGAGCCACGCATGCTGCCATGGGACTTATGAGCACCGTAGTAACACCGGTTTGAGTTGCCACAACGTCAAACCCAACTCCCGCGTCGGCAAACTGTGTCATGGTTGCCACTGAATTCGGAATCGGAACGAAAAAGTCTGTACCAAGACCCCTGGACCCCTTTAAACTAATCATTTCTTTGTTTCCATTTAACTGATTTC
>JAEUTM010000395.1 GCA_016788025.1 Bacteroidia bacterium | reverse complement strand
CTCCGAAAATGCTTATAAAGGAATTAAAGGACCTGGAAGCAATAGGAGTGATCAACAGAAAGACCTTCAACACGGTACCGATAACAGTAGAATATAGTTTAACCAAAGAGGGGCTTACCTTAAAACCAGTGCTTGAACAGATGAAGAACTGGGCTGTCAGGTTCAAGCAGAAAGCACGCCGATAATAAAGGCATGGCGCAGAATAATATATTTACAAAAAGGTATCGTAACAGAACTGGTTCGCAGTTTTACTACATAGACGAAAAGTACCAACCACCTTACATTTTACCAGAAGTCAAAACAGGTGAAGCCTGGATGTTTAATTGGCAAGTCTGATGACAACTGGAGAACTAAAATGAGTTTTTAAAAGATATTTTCGAAAAAAATCGATCATTCTTTTAATCCTCTTCACTGTCCGTCTCCTTCTTTATTTCCTGATTTTGTGGCGAGTAGTCGCTTCGGATTTCTGTATGGCGCACTTTGCCCCCAGACAGTCCTGTTTGAATTCCTAAACCGAAGGTTATAATAGACAGTATTAACACGACTATGTAAAGGAATTTTGTGTTTTTTGAACGAACATCAGAAATAAGTGTAAACAGAGAAAACAATCCCAAAATGCCAGAAAAAATAAGAAACACTTTGCCGCTGTCTTCATGATCCTCAATTTGCGCTTCAGTTACGCCAGGTAAACGCTCAACCACTTCTTCGGCGCTTTCACCGCTGAGATAGGCCGGCACTGAGAACAATGCAGCAAAAATAATTACCGTTAATGATATTTTCTTTACAACCGGGTGACCACTAAATATAAACCCTGCAATAAGTATTAATGTTCCAATAAAAACACCTATTATTGGTGTGTGATTTAGCAACAGATGTAAATGCGCTGTATTCATACTTTTTTTACAAAGTTTGCATAAGAGGCTTCCAATCACAATGATAATCGTCATGTATGTAAATGAGTCTAAGCATTATTTAACAATTACGTTATAAATAACTTTCGGCCAAACATGATTGCAGGACTAAAATCAACCGAAGCAAAACAAAAGCTCGAACAGTACGGCTTTAATGAGTTGCCGTCTTCAAAATCGAAAAATTTATTACACATAGCTCTTGAAGTAATAAAAGAACCCATGTTTTTGTTACTTCTGTCTTGTGGCACGCTTTACATTTTGTTGGGAGATCATCGTGAAGGAATTATTCTGTTGTCTACGATACTTATTATCATCGGTATCACATTTATCCAATATAGAAAAACAGAACGAGCCTTAGAAGCTTTAAAGAAACTATCCTCACCGAGGGTTCTGGTTAAAAGAGATGGCACAGAGATGCGTATTCCGGGAAGAGAGGTAGTTCCTGGCGATGTGATTATTGTAAATGAAGGGGATCGGATTCCGGCAGATGCAAACATTATTGAAAGTGTAAATCTTTCTGTTGACGAATCACTGATTACCGGAGAATCTTTGCCGGTGGATAAAACACCCGGAGCGGAACATTCCATCCTTTACAGCGGAACATTGGTAGTGAGGGGAAAGGCTCTGGCAATAGTTTCAACAACGGGCATAAATGCACAGCTCGGAAAAATTGCGAGCTCGCTGAAGGAAGTTGAGGATGAGCCAACCCGCCTTCAAAAAGAAATGAAGATTCTTATTCGCCGACTTGCCCTTATTGGCGTATTTCTGAGTGTAAGCGTTGTTGTGCTGTTTTATGCAACAAGAGGAGATTTTATCCGCTCGCTCCTAAATGGTTTATCGGCCTCCATGGCAATTTTGCCGGAAGAATTCCCGGTTGTATTGACGGTTTTTTTGGCTTTAGGTGCCTGGCGTCTTTCAAAAAAGAATGTACTCACAAGAAATCCTTCCGCCATAGAGTCTCTTGGATCGGCAACTGTATTGTGCAGCGATAAAACAGGAACAATCACCCAGAATAAAATGGAAGTGATTTCCGTGTACGATGGAAACAGTGTGGTTGATAAAATTGATTATGAAAACAAAAAGAACATTATATCTGAGTTGATAACTGTTGCAAAGCAAGCCACAGCCGATAATTCTGCTGACCCCATGGAGAAAGCGATTCACCAACTCCATGCTAATTTACTTCCGTCACCGAAGATAGATCAAACCCTGCTAAAGGAGTATCCCTTAAGTAAAGAGCTACTTTCGATGACAAGGGTGCTGCAAAATCCTGCTGACGATACAATTTCTGTTTCTGCAAAAGGTGCACCTGAAGCGATTTTTGGACTTTGTAAAATGTCGGAGCAGGAAAAAGACCGGCACGTAAAAGTGCTGAATCTGATGGCGGAAAAAGGATACAGGGTTCTGGGCGTTGCGAGTTCACCATCAGGAAAAGACTTGCCAACGCATCAATCAGACTTTCTTTTCAAATTTAAAGGGCTAATTGCGCTGGAAGATCCCATTCGGCCCGAGGTTCCCCAGGCCATTAACGAATGCTATCGCGCAGGCGTTAAAGTTGTGATAATAACCGGAGATTTTCCTGCCACTGCAAAAACCATCGGCCAGCAAGCCGGCCTTGATGTCACTCGCGTGATCTCTGGCGATGAACTTAAAAATCTCACAGACGAGGAATTGAAGTCCGAAGTCTGGGGAGCAAATATATTCGCAAGAGTTGCACCCGAACAGAAACTCCGAATCGTAAAAGCATTAAAATCAAATGGAGAAATAGTTGCAATGACCGGAGACGGTGTTAACGATGCGCCCGCACTGAAAGCAGCGAACATTGGAATTGCAATGGGTAACAAGGGTACCGATGTTGCGCGGGAAGCTTCGTCTCTTGTGCTTTTAGATGACAATTTCGCTTCCATCGTTGCGGCTATTAAGCTGGGAAGGAGAATATTCGATAACCTTCAAAAAGCAATGTCCTACATTATCGCGATACACCTTCCAATTATCGGACTTACATTGATCCCTTCTTTTGTTTCATCCATTCCTTTGTTCCTTTTGCCTTTGCATATTGTTTTTATGGAGTTGATCATCGACCCAGTGTGTTCAATTGCATTTGAATCGGAGCAGGAAGAAAAGGATATAATGGCCCGTCCGCCCCGTGATCCTCAGAAAAAGTTCTTTGGATTCCGTCAAATGGCCTTTAGCTTGTTTCAGGGTACGCTTCTGTTAGTTATGGTGCTGATTGTACATTTCCTTTCAAACAAAGAGGGGCACTCTGAAGGTGAAACAAGGGCTATTGCTTTTTCCACACTTATAATAGGAAACATATTTCTAATTCTCACCAATCTCTCTAAAACACGAAATTTTCTCTCGGTAATCGGGGAAGGGAACAAGGCGGCTTTGCTAATATTGACGGGAGCAATGATTTTGCTTTTTGCTGTTATTTCAATTCCATCACTTCAGGAAATTTTTAAGTTCGAATTTCCGGGATACTCTCATTTTTTCCCTGCTTTTGTCGGAGCGGGGTTAATGCTCATGGTATTTGAGTTAATTAAATTAATTCAAAAGCTGAGAGCTGCACATATCTAGTGTAGCAGTTTCTCCGGTTTCGAATCAATCTGGGATTTTACAAATCAAATCCAGTTCAAGAATAACGATGAAAAACCGGGCCCTCAAATTCAAGCAAAAAACACACCGCTAATAAAAAATGTCGCGCCTGAATTTTTTATTACCTTCGGTAAATACCATCTGAAAACCCAAACAATAAATGATATTTGAAACGGACAGGCTCTATGTGAGGCCACTGGAGGAAAAAGACGAGATGTTTTTTTTTGAACTGATGGGCAATCCCAATGTGATGAATCTCATCCCTCAAAAATCACTTAATAAAGAGGAGAGTATGTTACAATTGAAAGAACTCATCTTATTGGAGAAAACTTCTGACACAAAGATCTGGTGTCTTTGCGAAAAAGGGAACAATGATCTTATTGGAATTTCCGGCCTTTTAAAAAACAACGAAAAACAGGATGAAATTGCCTATCGTCTTATTGAACGATATTGGGGAAATGGCTACGGAACGGAGATAGCAAAGGGTCTGATAGATTATTGTTTTAATAATTTAAAATCTGACCTTGTAAGCGCTGACGTTTTTGTTGAGAATACCCGATCCTTAAAGATACTGGATAAATTTTTTCATGTTGAGAAGGAGTTTTTTAATGCAGAAGATAATTGTATGGACAGGCGATATGTGCTGAGGAAAGAGGACTGGCATGTAGGAAAATGAGGCGAGCGGCATACATACTTTTAGTAGCGGTCATTCCCTTTCTGTTTTTCGGACAGGGAGCTAAATTCTATCGTACAATCCAGGAGAAACATCTTCATTATCTGGAGTTCAGAGCTCAAATGGTTATCGTTTATAAAATGGGGCAGTACTATAACAAAATGGCTCCCGCTCCGGCAATTGTTTTGCAGGATACTTTGGTCAAAGAACCTGGAAGCGATAGTTATAAGGGAAGGATTTATACACTCGAAATTCCTGGGAAAGTTTACACATTGAGAGAGTCAAAAAAAGACAAATATGAGTTGCAGGTGGAACCAGATTCAGGCAAAGTGAATGCCCAATTGAACAAGGCCTACCATCTGAAGAGTTTTTTTGAGCTCAGTAGAAGAATAGATGCCGAGTTTCCTTTGGGTAATTATGATCACTGGACTGGTTATCGGGAATGGAATAGAGTCTCAGAGAAGGCATCTGATCATGACAAGTTTATTGAACTGACAAAACAGAAAATTAAATTGATTTATGATAGCGTGCATCAAAAACAGAGTAAGTCAAGTAACACTACAAATTATATTCTTGCTAATGCAAAACAAGTGGACTACTCTTTGCTGAAAGATAGTCTGAAGACCTTGCCCATAGACTACCGGCCAAGAAGCGCCTATTTTGACACATGTGTATATCGTCTGTGTAAATCAAATCCCGAAACCTTTTATAAAATACTCCAGGACTTTCCTTCCGAGAGACAATTTGTCTACTATGCGGTGGAAGAAGACAAGGCACTGGTAAATGAAATTAAAAAAGTAAGCGGTCATGACCAGCTGAAAAGAGAATTTATAAGAGAGAAGAACAGTGGAAAGGCTATAATTTACCGAACAATTGCAGTTTACGCTGTTATGGGAGGCCTTATTGCCTGGCTGATTATTGCTCAGCCATGAGGTATATGTTAAAATTGACACTATGATAAGTAAATGGCAAATAATTCAGCAGCAAGACGTTTCACCAAGCAAATGGTTTCCAGTATTTAAGCACAAGGTGAAACTGGCAAATGAAAAGATTATTGACGATTTTTTTATCGCCCCTTTTGGCAATGTTGCCATGGTGTTGCCCATCACCACACATAACGAGATCGTGTTTGTAAAACAATACAGGCATGGAACGGGAGAAATACTGCTTGAGCTCCCCGCGGGCATACAACAGGAGAATAAAAGCATTGAAGAATCGGCTTTGGCAGAACTCGAGGAAG